>CACXED010000044.1 GCA_902766575.1 uncultured Ruminococcus sp.
CAGCTCGGACTTCCGGTTCCGGCGGACAGCGCGCGCATCTCGCCTGTGACCGCTATCTACACCCACTTCCCGGCGGGCAGCGACGGCGACGAGGCTATCGAAAAGGGAAGACTCGGCGAGGAATGTGCCCGTCTCTCGGAGATTTTCGAGACGCTCGACCGAAACAGCCTGATACTGCTCGACGAGTCGTTCAGCTCGACCGGCTCATATGAGGCGTCGTACATCGCGTCGGAGGTGCTGACCGGCTTCTCGGTGATCGGCTGCCGCTGTCTGTTCTCGACGCATCTGCACGAGCTTTCGAGCCAGATCGACGATATCAACAAAAAATGCGCCGCCGAGGGCGGTTCTCCGATCGACACACTGGTCGCCGGGATCAACGGCAGCGAGCGCTCCTTCGAGATAATCCGCGCAAAGCCCGACGGCAAATCCTACGCCCGCGACATCGCCGAAAAGTTCGGTCTCTCCTACGAGCGTATCATGGAAAAAGCCAAAAAAGCCGCGAAAAACAACTGATTTTTCCGGCACTCAAGAAAGGAATCACTATCATGTCAGAAGAAAATAAATTCGAATTTCTCCAGCTCCTCGAAAACGACGCGAGACTGACCGCCGATCAGCTCGCCGTAATGCTCGACAAGGAGGTCGGAGACATCAAGCGCCAGATGAAGCTCTACGAGCAGAACGGCGTTATCCTCGGCTACAAGACGCTTATCGACTGGGACAAGACCGACCGCGAGTACGTAACCGCGCTCATCGAGCTCAAGGTCGCTCCGCAGCGCGACCGGGGCTTTGACCGCGTGGCTGAAAAGATTTTCAACTATCCGGAGGTCAAGTCGCTCTACCTCATGAGCGGCAGCTTTGACCTCGCCGTATTCATCGAGGGACGCACGATGAAGGAGGTCGCCTACTTCGTAGCTCAGAAGCTCGCGACCATCGACTCGATTGTCTCGACCGCAACGCATTTCGTTCTGCGCAAATACAAGGACAAGGGAGTCGTTTACGGACCTGCCGAGACCGACGAGAGAGGGCAGCTCTGATGGACTATTCCAAGGTTTTATCATCTACCGTCAAGTCGATCAAGCCGTCGGGAATACGGAAGTTCTTCGATCTCCTCGGGGACCGCAAGGACGTGATCTCTCTGACCGTCGGCGAGCCGGACTTCCAGACGCCCTATCACATCCGCGAGGTCGGCATTGAATCTCTCGAGCGCGGACGCACCTACTACACGTCGAACGACGGAATACTCGAGCTTAGACAGGAAATCTGCAACTACCGGAACCGCCGCTTCGGGCTTACCTACAACCCGAAGAAGGAGGTCATCATCACGGTCGGCGGAAGCGAGGCTATCGACCTCGGCGTCCGCGCGCTCGTCGAGCCGGGAGACGAGGTCATAATCCCGATACCTGCGTTCGTCTGCTACGGCCCGATAGTCGAGCTCGCCCACGGCGTTCCGGTCTATATCGAGACCAAGCCCGAGGACGAGTTCAAGCTCACTCCCGAAGCGCTGAAAGCGGCTATCACTCCGAAAACCAAGCTGCTGATACTGCCTTTCCCGAACAACCCGACCGGAGCGGTACTGACCCGCGACGAGCTTAAAGCCATCGCCGACGTTCTGCGCGGAACTGATATCATGGTGCTCGCCGACGAGATCTACGGCGAGCTGACCTACGGCTTTAAGAACACGCCTTTCGCGGCGATCGACGGAATGTGGGAGCGGACGATCACCGTCTCGGGCTTCTCAAAGTCCTACGCGATGACCGGATGGCGGCTCGGCTATCTCTGCGCGCCGCAGGAGCTCGTTTCGCAGATGCACAAGATCCATCAGTACGCGATCATGTGCGCTCCGACGACCAGCCAGCTCGCCGCTATCGAGGCGGTCAGAAACGGCGACGCGGATATCGCGATGATGCGCGACGAGTACGACCGACGCAGAAAGTACATCCTCGACGGTCTCAGACGCATAGGCATCGACTGCTTTGAGGCGCGCGGAGCCTTCTACGTCTTTCCGCATATCGGCGGGTTCGGACTTACGAGCGAGGAGTTCTGTCAGCGTCTGCTCGACGAAAAGGGCGTCGCTATCGTCCCGGGAACGGCGTTCGGCGACTGCGGAGAGGGCTACGCGAGAATTTCCTACGCCTACTCGGTCGACCACATCACCGAAGCGCTCGAGAAAATGGGCGAATTTGTTGAGGAACTGAAAAAATAACCGGATAACTTCAAGCAAGGAGAGATCAAGTTGAAAATCTTACTCATAACCTATGACAACTGCGACGACAGCGAGGTGCTTTACCCCTACTTCCGTATGCTCGAGGAGGGCTGCGAGGTCGACGTCGCGTCGCTCGAAAAGCGCGTGATCAACGCGAAGTATCACTACAAGATCGAAGCGACTCTGCTCCCCGAGGAAATCAGGCCCGAGCTTTACGACGGACTGATAATCCCTGGCGGCACCGCGCCCGAAAAGCTCCGCCAGAACAGGTATATCATCGACGCGGTCAGCTATTTTATGGACAACGACCTGCCGGTCGCCGGAATCTGCCACGGTCAGCAGATACTCATCTCGACCGGACGGCTGAAGGGAAGAACCGCGACCTGCTATCCGGGCATCCGCGACGACCTCATCAACTGCGGCGCAAACTATGTCAACGAGCGCGTCGTCGTCGACGGCAAGCTCGTCACCTCGCGCAGACCCGAGGATCTGCCCTACTTCATGCGCGAATTCTGCCGTATACTCAAGGAGAAAAACTGAATTTCCGTGCGAAAGAACGCTTCAAAGCGTTCTTTCTTTTAACAAATTTTACACTGACTTGATTGACTTCCGCGGGGAAAAATGTTATACTGAATTATTACAAAAGGAGAGCTGAAATGAAAAGAATAATCACGATACAGGACATAAGCTGCGTCGGCAGGTGCTCGCTGACCGTTGCGCTGCCGATAATCTCCGCCGCCGGTGTTGAGACGGCGATACTCCCGACCGCTGTGCTGTCGACGCACACCGCATTTCCGAAATTCACCTTCCGCGACCTGACCGATGAAATCAAGCCTGTCTCCGATACATTCGAGGAGCTCGGGCTCGGGTTCGACGCGATCTACACCGGATACCTCGGTTCGTTTGAGCAGCTGAAGCTCGTTTCGGACTTCTTCGACCGTTTTGGCGAGAATGCGGCGATAGTCATCGACCCGGTAATGGCTGACAACGGTCAGCTCTACAAGGGTTTCACGCCCGAATTTGCCGCCGAGATGGCGAAGCTCTGCTCAAAAGCCGACCTGATACTCCCGAACCTCACCGAGGCGTGCTTCATGCTCGGCGAGGAATACCGCGAAAGCTATGACGAAAGCTATATCCGCAGTCTGCTCGAGCGTCTGACCAGACTCGGAGCAAAGCGCGCGGCGCTGACCGGAGTCAGCTTTGAGGACGGTAGGATCGGATTCTATCTCTACGACTCAACGACAGGGAAGTACTCGAGCTATTTCAACGAGAAGCTCCCGGCGTCATATCACGGCACCGGAGATATCTTCGCCTCTGCGGCGGTCGGAGGGCTGATGAGAGGGCTCGACTATCCCGACGCGCTGGCGCTCGCGGTGGATTTCACGCTCGAGTGCATGAAAAAGACGATGGCTGATCCGGACAGGCGCTTCTACGGCGTGAATTTTGAGGAAGCGCTCCCGATGCTCGTCGAGCGGCTTCAGAAATGAACCTGCGGCCCGAACCCTCCGCAAATGCGGAGGGTTTTTTCGTAAATTCGATAAATATATTTTTTTTAGAAAAAGCCCTTGACAAATCCATCGCGATGTGATATAATATATACGTTGCAAACAGAAGTCATCCGGAGGGATGTCCGAGCGGTTTAAGGAGCTGGTCTTGAAAACCAGTGACTCTTTCGGGAGCCGTGAGTTCGAATCTCACTCCC
>CACXED010000045.1 GCA_902766575.1 uncultured Ruminococcus sp.
ACTATTTCAGCCCGCCGATACTGCTTTTGTTCTTCGTCAAATCTGGACTCGGATTCCGGCTTGACGCGCTGACAAGCGGGGCAGGGAGCGTCGGCAGCGTGCCGCTCTGGGTGATCGGCGTCGTCTACTTCGCGGTCAGAATCGTCGGCAAATACCTCGGCGCGTTCGCGGGCTGCGCAATCGCTAAGAAGCCGAAGCGAGTGCGCAACTACCTCGGACTCGCGCTGATACCGCAGGCGGGAGTCGCGATAGGACTCGCGGCGCTCGGTGCGAGAACGCTCGGCGGCAGCGAGGGCGATTCACTGAACACGATAATTCTGGCGTCGAGCGTGCTCTATGAGATGATCGGACCGGTCTGCGCGAAGCTGTCGCTGTCGCTTTCGAAGTCGTATTCGACGAAGATCGAGGATCTCGCGCCGGTTGAGGAAACCGGAGAGCCGAAGTCTGAGGTCGATATTCTGATAGAGCGGATAAACAAGATTCAGAAGGAGCTTCCGGCGCACAATCAGCCTGACGCGGCTGAGCAGGCGTTCACCGAGGCGGCTGAGGAGCAGATCGAGGCGATGGGCTACGGTCGCCGCAAGCTGCTCAGAGGAAGATAAGGAGGATAAACAATGACTGACCCGATAGCAAAGCTGCTCGGCGAATGGAGCGCTGAGATCACGATGGAATCGGTGCTGCTGAGACTGCTGATTTCGATGGTGTTCGCGGCGATAATCGGCTGTGAGCGCGCGACAAAGCGGCACGCGGCGGGACTGAGGACGTTCATATTGGTGTCGATGGCGTCTACGATGGCGACGATGGTGGACGTGTATTTCGCCGAGAGCTACGGCAGCGGATTTCTGGTGCTGTCAGCCGCGACGGTCATCGGCACGGCGATAATCAGCTCGAACTCGATACTTTTCAGCTCGAAGAACCAGATCAAGGGACTGACGACATCGGTCGGACTCTGGGCGGTCGGCGTGCTTGGAATCGCGGTCGGCGCGGGATTTTACAGCGCCGGGCTGATCGGTTTTGTGACGCTGCTTATATGCCTGTCGATGTTCCCGTCGTTCGAGATCTACCTGAAGAACCGCTCGAATCATTTCGAGGTTCACCTTGAGCTGACGAACAAGTCGTATTTGCAGGATTTCGTGACGACGATAAGAAAGTTAGGGCTGAGAATTGACGACATCGAGGCGAACCCGGCGTACCTGAACTCTGGGCTGAGCGTCTACTCGGTGTCGGTTACAATCGCAAGCCCGGAGCTGAAGAAGTACAAGACGCACAGCGAGATAATTCAGGCAATCAGCACGCTCGATTATGTTTATTATATTGAAGAGATGAACTGAACAAAACCCCTGCGCGTTCTGCACAAATACGCGCGGGGGATTTTTTGTGAAAAAGTGCCTTTGATTTTTCCGGAAAAAAATGGTATAATATTTATACCAAAAGGAAGGAGAGATCACATGAAACGAGTACAGGCGGCATGTATATGCCAGACACTGCATTTTATGCTGAAGGAGGACATCGACCACAGACTTGCGGCGCGGCAGGTCGAGGAGAAGGTCACGAAGTATAAGCGCTCGCTCGACTCGACCGGGACAAAGTACCGGATAGTCGGCGAGAGGAAGCTCGAGGATGATTCTTATATAATCGAGATAAAGAAACAGTACTCGACGAGTCCGGTCGGCGAGTATCTGAACTGACGCGCGGATTTTGCGGAATTTTTTTTGAGAAATTTTGCAAAACCCCTTGACAAACGCTTTGAAATGTGATATAATATTATCCGTTGATGAGAGAGCCGTGAGGTTCAGACATCAGCGGAATATCTCGGGGTGTGGCTCAGCTTGGTAGAGCGCTTGGTTCGGGACCAAGAGGTCGGGTGTTCGAATCACCTCACTCCGACCAGATGAAAGTCTTGTAAACGCAGATTTACAAGGCTTTTTTCATGCGAAAATAGCGCTTTTGCGCAATGCCCGCCGCAATATCCTCAGCCATCCTGACCGCCCGGTCAGATGAATGCCGAAAGAGAGGTTCTGTTATGCTAAACCAGGAAAACGAAAATATCCCGACCGTAATGAACGAAAAAATCCGCCTCCTCGCGGAGCAACTGTCCGGAATACTCGGAATGGGCAGCCCGGTCAGTATACGCGAGAAATCAATGGACGAATACGAAAAAGGTTTCTCCGGCGCTGAACTTTTCCGCGTCGAATGCTCCTTTGCCGATGGCAGAACGGCGGACTTTATCTGCAAAAAAGCCGACCTCAGGGAACGAATGGTCATGCTTCGCCTTACCGCGCAGGGGCACTCCCATACGCCCGCGGCTTACAC
>CACXED010000046.1 GCA_902766575.1 uncultured Ruminococcus sp.
AGGCAGGGTACCGCCCCTGTCAAGGATTTTTGTGAAGTATGACGGAAAAAGGGCAAGCAGATTCGCGCTTAAGGCGTCAGCCGTGAATTGTGCGGTATTGCCTTAAATCACCCCTTTTGAAAATTATAGCACGCTGCCAAGTTCAAGTCAATGTGTAAATCAGTTTTTTACATAATGTAAATTATTTTCCCGGATCGTTGACAGATCGCCGCGGCCGTTGTATAATAGACGCAGAATTTTTTATCCGGAGCGTGAGTTATATAATGGGCTGTCTCGGAAACTTTATCTGGTTTGTATTCGGCGGATTTCTGACCGGACTTTCGTGGGCTTTAGCCGGTCTGCTTTGGTGCATAACCATTGTAGGCATACCGGTCGGAGTCCAGTGTTTCAAGTTCGCCAGTCTCTCGTTCTTCCCTTTCGGCAAGGAGGTCGAGTACGGCGGAGGAGCGGTCTCGCTCATCATGAACGTATTCTGGATACTCCTCTCGGGAATACCGCTCGCCGTCGAGCATATCCTGTTCGGATGTATTTTCGCGGTGACTGTCATCGGCATCCCCTTTGCAAAGCAGCACTTCAAGCTCGCAAAGCTCGCGATCATGCCCTTCGGAAGCTCGGTGAGATAGAGAAAAAAATATGCAAAGCTCCGGCGAAAGCTGTCGCCGGAGCTTTTTGTCGTATATTTCAGCTCTCCGATTTGCCCTCGCCGCGCTCCTTGGCGTGACGCTTGAGCGCTTCAAAGGACTCGTCGCTGATGTCGTGCTCGATCTTGCAGGCGTCGAGCACCGCCGTCTCGCGTCCGACGCCGAGAGATATCAGCATTTCGGAGAGTATTGTGTGGCGCTCATAGATGCGCTCGGCGACCTCGGTTCCGGCTTCGGTGAGGCAAAGCGAGCCGTCCGGCTCCATCGTCAGAAAGCCGCCTTTTCTGAGGATCCCGACCGCGCGGCTCACGCTGGGCTTTGAGTAGCCCATATAATCTCCGACGTCGACCGAATGGACGTGCGCCTTAGTCTTGGACAGAACGTATATCGTTTCAAGATACATCTCTCCGGATTCCTGAAGAACCATGATCATACCTCCGTTTGAGTTTAGTGATTATTATCATTATAGCATCAAATTGTGAATATTTCAACCTGACGGCTCTTTTTGATCGGGTCTTGACAATATGAAAGAAATATGTTATACTTTAGCGTGGCAGCACGTTCAAAAACCAAAAGAAAGCGTATATGATCTATGATAGGACTCGGAACGATAATAAACTGCGCGGGCATAATCGTCGGCGGACTTGCGGGACTGCTTTTCGGCAAGGGACTCAAGCCGCGCTACAGGGATTCGCTCGTTTTTGTGATGGGGCTCTCTACCCTGTTCATCGGAGCGGGAGGAGCGCTGTCGGGGATGCTGACCTTAGAGGACGGAAAATTCTCGACCTCCGGCTCGCTGACGCTGATCTTCTCGCTGGTGCTCGGCTGTCTTATCGGCGAGCTTATCGACGTCGACCGCGCCTGCGAACGGCTCGGCGAATGGCTCAAAAAGCGCTCGGGAAGCGGAGACTCGCGGTTTGTAAACGCCTTTGTCACATCGTCAATGACCGTCTGCATCGGTGCGATGGCGATAATCGGCGCGATAAACGACGGCATCTACGGCGATATTTCGATTCTCCTTACCAAAACGATACTCGATTTTCTGATAATAATAGTCATGACGGCTTCGATGGGAGTCGGGTGCATATTCTCCGCGGTTCCGGTGTTCGCGCTTCAGGGGAGCGTCACGCTGCTCGCAAGGCTGCTCGAACCGCTTATGACCGAGGGAGCCGCAGCAAATCTGTCGACGGTCGGCTCGGTTCTGATCTTCTGCGTGGGACTGAATCTCGCTTTCGACAGGCACATCAAGGTGGGAAATCTGCTGCCGTCGCTGATATTCGCTGTGGCGTTTGCATTTATTCCCTGAAAGGAACGACTGATGAAACGTATACTGGCGCTGACGATAGCGCTTCTGACCGCGCTCGCACTCTTTTCCTGCGGAGACGGCGAGAGCTATGACGCAGAGGCTCCGTCCGGCGAGATAATCTACAAAACAGCCGGCGAAGCAGAGCTCGGGCTTGAGATACTCATGCCCACCGGAAAACGTCAGAAAAGATCTCCGGCGGTGATAATGCTTCACGGAGGAGGCTGGATCTCCGGCTCAAGGGACGAGATGACCCGCGACTTCAAGCCGCTCTGCGACGAGCTGAGGAAAAACGGCGTAACCGTTATCCCGGTCACATATCGTCTCGTCGGAGGAGAGGTCAGTCTGCGCGACTGCATCGACGACTGCGAGGACGCGCTGAGCTTTATCGTCAGCAATGCGAAAAAATACGGGATAGATCCGGAGAGGATCGGGATCGTCGGCTACTCGGCGGGAGCTCAGCTCGCGATGATGACGGCGATCGAGAGCGAGGATCAGATAAAATACTGCGTCTCGATGTCCGGGCCGACCTGCTTTTCGGACACCAGCGGGAGTATTTATTACTCCGATTCTCTCAACTATTATATCGGCATGATATTCAGCGAGGGAGATAAGGTCGCGATGTATCAGTCGAGTCCGATAATCCGCCTGAACCGGAAATGCAAAGCGGAATTTCTGCTCGTCAACGGTACGGACGACGAGGTCGTGAAGCCTGCCCACGCCGAATCCTTCTGCCGCGAGGCTGAGTCCTTCGGTATCAGCGCCGAGCTGATCGAGCCGGAGGGTCTCACCCATTCCTACAGCTCATGGCAGGGCTTTAATGAGCTCTGTCTCCGAATCTCGCAAAAGCTCCTCTCCCAACTCAACTCTCCCGATCCACCTCAATAAGCAGCGGCAGCGTGACGCTGCACCCATAGTCAAGGTTTGTTTCTGCGCCGCCGTTAGTTTATCTCTCATCAAACATCCAGCGTCGCAAATGTTGCAAATATTGTTAAATTACCGCTTTCTGCGGAGCGGGAGCGGCAGCGTGACGCTGCACCCAAAGTCAAGGCTTGTTTCTGCGCCGCCGTTAGTTTATCACTCATCAAACATCCAGTGTCGCAAATGTTGCAAATGTTGTAAATATTGTTAAATTACCGCTTTCTGCGGAGCGGGAGCGGAGCAGAACAAAGCCGCCAGTAGGCGGCGCGAGCGCGAGATAAAAATAAAAAACGCACTGTAACTAACAGCGCGATTTTGGGAGCGGCGGCTCGCCGCCCGGTGGTGCCGGTGGCGGGGTTTGAACCCGCACACCCTCGCGGATAACAGATTTTGAGTCTGTCTCGTCTGCCAATTCCGACACACCGGCATTTACATACAAGTATGGGAATTGCGGCTTGCGCGGCAATTCCCATTCTGGAGCTGCTAATCAGAGTCGAACTGATGACCTCATCCTTACCAAGGATGCGCTCTACCAACTGAGCCATAGCAGCGTCTGTTCTCAACGGTAGATATTATAACACATTCCGACCTGTTTGTCAAGGGGTTTTTTGAATTTTCCTCAATTTTCTCATTTTCCGCAAAAAGCGCGGAGAATCGGCGGCTCACTCGCGGGGCTTTGTGACGTCGACCCATGAGTCAAAGCCTGAGCAGTGCTCGAGCTCGGGGATCGTCAGCTCGATCGCGCTGTTGGAGCTGCCGCACGCCGGAAAGACCGTCTGAAAGCGCTTTAAGGACTCGTCGAGATAGACAGCAACACCGTCGTTTACCGCGAACGGGCAGACTCCGCCTACCGCGTGTCCGATGAGAGCAACCGCTTCGTCGGGAGTCAGCATCTTCGCTTTCGTACCGAAACGCGCCTTGTATTTGTGATTGTCGACCTTGACGTCGCCCGCCGCGACGATGAGTATCGGCTTCCCGTCGACCATAAAGGACAGCGTTTTCGCGATCCGGCACGGCTCGCAGCCGAGCGCCTCAGCCGCAAGCTCGACCGTCGCGCTCGATACGCCAAACTCCATCACCCTGTCGGATAAACCGTAGCCCTCGAGATATTTTTTAACCTTTTCGACTGACATAAAAATTCCTCTTTTCTGATAAACGTGAACGATATAATCTTACCACAAATTCTCACCGATGTCAAGCCCTCGGCTTGAGCCGCTCGAGACGTTTTTTTCTATTCGGCGCATTTAACTGTTAATTTTGAGGGAAATTCACACTTTTCATGCAGATTGCGGAGTTGCAAATAAATGATATCCATTATATGATATCTATATCTCTCAAGGCGTAATTTTTAGCGAGAAGATTGTCGATTTCTCTTGACTAACATGGCTTCATGTGTTATAATATTAACATACTCGCGATCCGCGAAAATGTCCACCTAAATAATCCAAAACAACAGTAAAGGGAAGATTTTATGAACAAAGTAACAATAATCGGAACCGGAAGCGTAGGCTCGACCATCGCATACACCCTTACCGTCACCGGACTCGTTTCGGAGATCGTAATGATCGACGTAAACAACGAAAAGGCGCTCGGCGAGGCGCTCGATATCCGTCAGGGAACGCCGTTCTGCGGACCCTGCTCGGTCTATGCCGGCTCGTATCAGGACGCTGCAGGCTCGAGTATTGTCATCATCACCTCGGGAATAGCGCGCCGTCCCGGTCAGTCCAGACTCGATCTCGCTCAGACCAACGTCAACATCATCAAGAGCATCATCCCACAGATCACAAAGTACGCTCCCGATGCAAAGTACATAATCGTCTCAAATCCCGTTGATATACTCACCTATGTATTCTGCAAGCAGTCGGGACTTCCCGAGCGCAATATCATCGGCTCGGGAACTATTCTTGACACCGCGCGCCTGCGCTCGCGACTTTCGGAATACTACAAGATCAATCAGCAGAACGTCCACGCTTACGTCATGGGCGAGCACGGCGACTCATCCTTCATTCCGTGGTCGGTCGCTAACATCTCGAACGTACCGCTCTCCGAATGCGACAGGCTCATCGACACCAAGGATATCTACCCTGACCTCGATTACGAGGAGATCGAGAGCTACGTCCGCAAATCCGGCGCGCGCGTCATCGAGCGCAAGGGCGCTACCTTCTACGCCGTCTCGATCTCGGTCTGCCATATCGTGAAGTCGCTCCTCTCGGGAATCGACACCACCATGACCGTCTCGACCATGATGCACGGCGAATACGGCATCGACGACGTCTGCCTCAGCGTGCTGAATATCGTCGGCTCGGAGGGAGCGCACGGAAAGATCCTCGTCCCGATCACCGACGACGAGATCGCCAAGCTCCGCGCAAGCGCAGAATGTCTCAAGAACACCATAAGCTCGCTCCAGCTCTGATAATAATATAAAGGAAGAATAAAATATGGAATACCGCATCGAACACGACTCCATGGGCGAGATGAAGGTTCCCGCCGACCGTCTCTGGGCAGCTCAGACCGAGCGCTCCCACGAGAATTTTGAGATCGGCGTCGGTCTTGAAACCATGCCCGCCGAGATAATCCACGCTTTCGGAATCCTCAAAAAGGCAGCCGCTATGGCTAACCACGAGCTCAGACCCGAAAAAATGACCGACGAAAAGTTAGCGGCGATCTCTGCCGCCTGCGACGAGGTCATCGCCGGAAAGCTCTCGGATCACTTCCCGCTCGTCGTCTGGCAGACCGGCTCGGGCACTCAGTCCAACATGAATGCCAACGAGGTCATCCGCAACCGCGCAAACCAGATCGCCGGCAAGGAGCTCACTCATCCCAACGACGACATCAACATGAGCCAGTCCTCAAACGACACCTTCCCGACCGCAATGCACATCTCGGCGGTCAT
>CACXED010000047.1 GCA_902766575.1 uncultured Ruminococcus sp.
ACCGAAAACGGCGCGCGGACCTCGATCTCGGCGAGTCTGACCCACTTTTCAGCCGAGACAAATTTCGGCTTGACCGCAAATTCGACCGCCTGATCGCCCTCCGAAAGCCGCAATTCGAGCGCATATTTCCCCGCCGGAACCTTTTCGAAATCGAGCTTCAAGAGCTCGACCGACTGCACGCCCGGCTTCCAATTCAGATTCAGCCCATCGGAGCCGTAAACCGGATAGACCTTCTCGCCGACGACGCGCAGCTCGAGCCTGAATTGATCGTAAGCCGGAGCAAATCCGCGGTTTTCGACCCAGAGCCTTGCGAGAGCTTTCGTCCCGGAAATACATTCCGGCAGGTATAATTTGTTCAGAAAGTACCAATACCCGATCCGATTTGCGGCATATTCTGTGAAATACGGATATTTTTCAAGCCAGGGACGCGGATAACCGTGGAAGCCCGCATAGGTTGCGTGAGCCGTTTTGAGTGCCTCTAAGAACGGAAAACAGTCTTTCATTTCCCCGTCCGCGACCATGTGATAATGCTGCAATTCGAGGTCGACCGGCGCGGTTTCGTTGAACTTAGCGAAAAAATTCCTATTTTTCAGCGTGTCGTAGCCAAAGCCGTCGGAGTAACTTTTTACGCAAACCGAATCGTCGCGCGCGCCGATGCCGAGCCCCGCGCAGAAATCGGCGAACTCGTTCCCGGCGTCTGCTCCGTCCGCGCCGCACGCCGTCGAGAACATATCGTCGTTCAGCAGAAGTTTAGTCGATTTGAAGTGCTTCAGATGAAGCTCGACGTGGGCTTTCAGCACCTCGATCGGGTAGCTTTTGCCCGAACCGAAATAGGTGTGACCCTCGCCCCAGGTTCCGTAGGTGCCGACGTCGATAAATTCGACGCGCCGGTCGCCGTCGTATTTTTCCGCCATTTTGGCGAGAAAATTGTCCAGTTTCGTCAAAAACACCGGGTCGGAATAGTCGGGTTCCCAGCGAACTGCGCCATTGCTTTCGATCTCGAAGCCCTTGGCACCGGCGTCTCTGACCCACTCGGGCGTCGCGTGAGGGTTCGAGGTCTCGTAGCAGCAGAACCTGAACGAGAAATTGCAGCGACTCTCCCACTCGGCGAAAATCCGGTCGAGCTCAGAAAAGTCAAACCTGCCCTCCTCGGGCTCGATATCCGCCCAGTCGACGCGCAGATAGAGGTGGCTCAGCCCCGGAAAATCCTCGAGCAGGTCGCCGGGCTGCATTTTATCGCGGTAGGTCGGACGCATCATGCCGTTGTCGATGTAGTGGATATACCAGCCCTTGTGCGGATTATTGAGCACGCGCTTGTCGTCGGCGAGCGGGCGAAGATCGATGAATCCGCGAGGGAGCTTTGCGAGATATGGTTCATTCATTTGACTATCCTCCGAAAAAGTATGTTTTGATACAACGTATAATTATACACCGTATATATGAACTGAGTATGAATACGTCGAAAATCCCGGCGGATAAAAAAAGCGTTAATTTTTCATTGCATTTCGGGGCTTTTTATGCTATAATTATAAAAAACAAAGGTTCGTGACAAATGAACATTCTATTCCACGATTTTGACGCTCCGATCTACTCGTTCCACCACATAACCGACGGGATGACTCCTGCGAGCCTGCATTTTCATCGGCACTACGAGATCTCGGTCGTCCGCTCCGGAAAGCTGAATATCATCCGCGAGGGCAGCAGCCTCAGGTTCGATCAGCCCTGCATTATTATGCACGCGCCGTATTCCTTCCACGCAATCGCCGCCGACAGCAGCGTTCCCTACGATCATTACGTCTTTCATTTTTCAAAGGAGACCGCCGACGAGCTCCCGCATTGCGTCGACGTATGTCTGCTTTTCAGACAAAAGCTGTCGGTCATTCAAATAGACGACAGCCTTTCGAGCCGGGTCTATCCGATACTCGACGCCTACGACGCCTGCTCTGAGAGCGACGCCGCGCTCAAGTCTCTGCTGATGACCTGTCTGCTCTCGATCGCGCAGGACAATCTTGCGTCGGCGATTGCAAAAAGCCCTGCCGTCGAAAATCGACTCCTGTACATCCGCGACGTTACCGAGTACATCGACACGCACTTTTATGAAAAGCTCAGCGCCGACAGCCTCGCAAAGAAGTGGTTTATCTCGCGGCAGAAGCTCGATTCCGATTTCAAGTCGCTGATGAGCATCACGCTCAGGCAGTATCTGATCGACTTGCGGGTCGCCAACGCGCTGAGGATGCTCTCGATGGGACAGAAAGTGTCGGAGACCGCTAAGAGCTGCGGATTCTCCTGCGAATCTCACTTTAACCATATATTCAAGGAAAGAGTCGGATACGTGCCGAGCAGATTTACAAAGATCTGCGGCTTTACTTCAAGCTGATCCGGAAAAGCTGTTTCTTCCGGCAAAGGAGAGATCAGAAATGGAAACGATTTTTCACGATTTTTCAAGCCCGATGTTTTCGTTCCACCGGAATAATCACTGGACGGGAGATATCAATCTCCATTTCCACATTCACTACGAGCTCGACGCGATACGCAGCGGGGATATCACGGTCATCGCCAATGGAACGAGGATCAACAGCCGGGGGCCCTGCATACTGCTCTACAAGCCCTACTGCTACCATGTGAATATTGATCACAAGACCGACCCCTACGATATCTTCGTCTTTCATTATTCAAAAAGCGTCGCTCAGAGCCTTTCCGGCTTTGTGGACGTGGATTCGCTCTACCGGAGCAACGTGACTCTGCTGCCGATAGAGGACGATATAAAGGACGAATATCTCGCTCTGCTCGACGCATACGGTGAGAGTCCCGAGCGCGAGACCGAGCGCAGGCTGCTGCTCGGCTGCCTGCTCGACATTGTGAAGCGCAGATATTCCCACTCCACGACAGACAAGGCGGTCACGATGGACGAGAAGCTCGCTTACATCCGCGAAGCCGCCGACTATGTCAGCACGCACTTCGGCGAGCGTCTGACCGCCGACGAGCTTGCAAAACAGTTCCTCGTGTCAAGGCAGAAGCTCGATGCGGATTTCAAATCGGTTATGAACTTAACGCTCAGGCAGTACATACTCGACATCCGGACGACGAACGCGATACGACTGCTCTCGCTCGGCAAAAAGGTCGCGGACGTGTCCTACGAATGTGGATTTTCAAACGAATCGCATTTTATCCACACCTTCAAGGATCGCATGGGCATCTCGCCCTACCAGTATCTCAAAAGTACCGGCAGAGAATGTGACTAAAAAAAATCCCGTCCGCTCTCATACGGACGGGAAACAATGAAAAAGTTTGGATGATCAATGGATCAGTGCTTTTTGGAAACTGCGAACGCGAGTCCGGCGGACGCCGCTGCGGCGAGCACAACGAGCGCGATCGGATCGGCGGTCTGAGCTGCGGTACCGGGGTTCTTGGTCTCGGTCTTGGCAGTTCCGGTGAACGCCTTTGCGTCAGCCTCGGTCTTGAAGAACGCTATGTACTGGATATAGCACTCGGCGTCGGCAGCGGGAACGGTCTTTCCGAACGGATAGATTCTGAACTGACGGATAGTCTTGGTCTCCCATGCGGCGTTGCTGTCGGTGCCGCCGTTGAACTTGAGTCCGGAGAGATCGACTATGACCTCCTGCCACTTTCCGGCAGTGGGATCAGGCATTTTGTACCCGATGGTTCCGGTCGAGAGGGTCTTGGAGAGCTCGGGCGAGTCGGTAGACGCCCAGAACTGCGATTCACCCGCGGTCTTGGCTGCCGAGTCGTTGAGCATATAGCGAACCTTCAGGTACTTGTACTGCGAGCAGTCGAGCGACGGATAGTACTTGTCGTTGTTCCACTGGTAGTAGTTGAAGTCCATGTAGTTCTCACTCTTTCCGGCGACGGGAACGACCTTGACGCACTCGACGCCGTCCTTGGTTTCAGCGGTCCAGCGGCAGCCGGTCCAGTCCTCGTTGCAGAAAGCGTTTGACCATTTGGAAGCCGCGTCGGGCTCGCCGGTGTACATGATCTCCTTCTGGGTGAATACGGTGTTTCCTCCGGTGATCGGCTTGTCGGACTTGGTGATAGCCGAAACCGAAACGGCTGCGGTGAGTGTCATTCCCGCCGCAAGCAGAACTGCGATGAGCTTTTTCATAATTCGGTGTCCTTTCATAATTTATGATTATTGCACAGATCATTGTGCCGGGCATACGAGTTGAGCTCTCTTTCGTACAAAACAATTATACCCTATTCCGTTATTTTATTATACCAATATTTCCTGATTTGCTCAAAAAAAATTGCTCTTTTTTATAATCCGGGCGAGTACAAAGAATCGTCGCCCGCCGGCGGCAATTTCATGCAAACTGACGCTTGAAATATTTTTTGACGTGTGATATAATAATTTAGCTTCAAATTGAATAATCCGGGGTGCTGTAACGGCTGAGACAGACAATGGTCTGAACCCGTGAACCTGTTCGGGTAATTCCGGCGTAGGAAGTATTGAGAAAAATGAAAATCCGATATGCTCCGAGGCGATTATTCGTTCGGAGCAATTTTTTCAATTTTCTCGGAGGTATTTATGAAAAACCAAAAGCTGCACATCATGGTCGAGTGCGCGATACTCATCGCGCTGTCCTTTGTTCTGAGCCTTTTCAAGCTCTTTGAGATGCCGTTCGGCGGCTCGGTGACGCCGCTGAGTATGCTTCCGGTCTGCCTGATCGGATTTATGCACGGTCCCAAGTGGAGCTTCGGCTCGGCGTTCATCTTCTCGCTGCTCCAGCTGATCTCGGGACAGGTATTCTCGTGGGGACTTTCGCCGCTCGTGCTGGTTGTCTGCATCCTCGCCGACTACATATTCGCCTTTACAGTTCTCGGAGTAACCGGCTTCTTCAAGGGCAAGGGCAACAAGGGAATCATCCTCGGAGTCGTTCTCGCAGTGTTCCTGCGCTTCGTATGCCATTATATCTCGGGCTGCACGATCTGGGCTTCGACCGAGATGAATCCTTACCTCTATTCTCTCCTCTACAACGGCGCTTATATGCTGCCTGAGTGCGTTTTCACTCTGATCGGCACCATTGTGATCTGCAATATCCCCGCGTTCAAGAAGATTATCGACAGGCAGTAAAAAAATCCCGGGAC
>CACXED010000048.1 GCA_902766575.1 uncultured Ruminococcus sp.
AGCCTTCATAAAGTAGTTGGCAAGTCCGGTGGAGTAGTCGTCGCCGTTCTGATAGATGACATAAGCCTTCTTGAGTCCCTTGGTAGCGTAGGCGTAGTTAGCCATGACAGTTCCCTGGAAGGGATCGAGGAAGCAGACACGGAAGTAGAAATCGTTGCCAGCCGTTACCTGCGGGTTGGTGCAGGAGCAGCCGATAGCCGGAACTCCGGCGCTCTCAAAGGTGGCGCCCGCCGCGATGGAAACGCCCGAGCCGTAAGAGCCGAGGACTGCCACGACCTGCTCGGTGATGAGCTGAGAAGCCGCGGTCACGGCTGCGGTCTTGTCGGACTGGTTGTCGACCTCGACAAGCTCGATCTTATATTCCTTGCCGCCGATGGTGACGGTGGGTACGACGCTGTTTGCATAGCGGATGCCGAGAACCTCCTGCATACCGCCTCCGCCGTTCTCGCCGGTGGTAGGCTCAAAAACGCCGATCTTGATGGTATCGTCGGCGACGGTGATGCCGGCGGGAGTCTTTTCTCCGCAGGACGCAGCGCAGAGTATCAGTATCGCCGCGGTAAGCAATAACGCGAGAATTCTTTTCATTGTAGATACCTCCAAAAAATGTCGTGACGAGGAGTTCTCCCGCCGGTTGATACAAGCTGCCGACAGGAATTTCAAGCTCCATCATCTAATAAATTATTATACTCATTTTTTTCGTTTTGTCAAGGGCTTTCGTACATATTTTTAATAAATCCGACGCAAAAATTTCATTTTACGCCGAGTCAGCCGAAATAGCGCATATCTGAATCTACCTGTGGTTGATTTTGGCTTTTAACATTTTTTCCTGTAACGTCTTGACAATTCTCTACGAATATGGTATAATTGAACAAAGAGAGTAAACTTATATGGCAGGTGTTACCAGCTTTCATGATAAAGGTCTTTACAAGCCGCTGCTTTGAAAAATATCCGCGCCGATTTCTGCGAATATTTTTTTTGCTCACAGCGTCGATAATATGTCTCGCCGCAGCCGGATGCAAAAGCGAGCTTCCCAAGGTCGGCGCCGGGGACGAGCCGCTGCGCTCGGCGTCGGACGGGGATTGGGAATACAATGTATACAATAATTATATCGGGCTCGTCGATTATACCGGCTCCGAGGAAGTCGAGCGGCTGATTCTGCCCGAGAAGCTTGAGGATCTGCCGGTCGCAAGGCTCGAGCGGAATTTCCTTGCCGACAGAGTATTTGACTTTCACGAGGTCGTGCTGCCGGATACGATCGTGAGGATCTGCGACGGCGCCTTCAGCGGCTCCGATCCGTGGCTCGAGACGATCAACATCCCGAAAAACGTATCCCACATCGGCTCCTACGCCTTCGACGGCAGCCATTGGCTCGATTCCCAGACCGACGAGTTCGTCATTGTCGGCTCCGGAGTGCTCGTCGCCTATAACGGGAGCGGCGGGAATGTCGTTCTCCCCTCAAGGGTCAGATCGGTCGGCACCGCGTTCGTCTCAAACGCTATGCTCGAGTCTGTGCGGATAAACCGCGGATGCCGTGAGCTCGTTTCAGCCGCGTTCGCCCATTCGTCGGTCAGGATTGTCTGGCTGCCCGACAGTATTGAAAGGATCGGCAGCGACTGCTTCAGAGGAAATCAGCTCGAGAGCGTCCGGCTTCCGGGCGGGAGCTGCGAGATCGGAAAATACGCCTTTCAGGGCGCATCCGGGCTTGTGCTCACAGTTCAGAATGACAGCGACGCCCTGCTCTACGCGGTTGAGAACGATATTCCCTTTGTGATTGAAAACTCGGACGGCGGGCCGTATCGCTCGGATTACCTCGAAGCCGCCGGAGCGGGAGACGTGGTCTTTATAAAATCCGGCAAGCCGGTCATTTACAATGTCGAGGAGAGCTCGATCTCATCCGACCGGAGCGGCTGCGTTATCTTCTTTGACGATGACGGCGATGCGATTATCGACGCGTTTGAATATGCCAACCTCAGGACTCACCGCGTTATCGACCGGGTCGGGCTCGGTGAGGACGAGCTGCTCGGCGTCGTCGCGGGATATCGTCCGGAGATGGATTTGTCAGGCTGCTCGGTCAGCGCCGGGATCGATCCTATTGGCTGGAAGGACGGGAGCTTCAGGTTTGACTGCAGGCTGTCGATAACCCGGGACGGCAGGGAGATTTCGAACATAGCGATGACCCTTGACT
>CACXED010000049.1 GCA_902766575.1 uncultured Ruminococcus sp.
GCTCCACAGCCAGACCGCCGCTCTCGGCGAGGCTATGCGCTCCTACCGGAAATTCCAGCTTCCCGGAATTGATATGCTCTGCGACGGTCACAACTTCGCGACGGCAAAGCAATGCCAGTCCGCCGTCCATCAGTACGGGCGCGAGGGTATGCTCTCCGAGCTCTACGGCGTCACCGACTGGGATTTCGATTTTTGCGGACACAAGCATCAGGGCGACTGGCAGGCGGCGCTCGGCGTGACGGTCAGAGTTCCGCACCTCGCGTGGATGTCGATGTACGGCGAGGCCAAGCGCGACTACCCGGCTTCGATCTTCTATCAATCTCCGTGGTACAAGGAATATCCCTACATAGAGAATCACTTCGCCAGACTGAACACCGCTCTGACCCGCGGAAAGCCGCTGGTCGACATCGCGGTCATACATCCGATCGAGAGCTACTGGCTGCACTGGGGCCCCTCCGAGAACACCGGAACGGTCAGATCGCGCATCGAGGGCAATTTCAACAGCGTTGTTGACTGGCTGCTGTTCGCGCAGCTCGACTTCGACTTCATCAGCGAGAGCCTGCTGCCCGAGCAGTTCGGCGGCGCTGAGGATGGCAGGCTCAAGGTCGGCGATATGAGCTACAAGGCGGTTATCGTTCCCGGACTTGAGACGATACGCAAGACCACTCTCGACGCGCTCGAAAAATTCAAAGCGGCGGGCGGAACGGTCATCGTCATGGGCGATCTGCCAAAGTATGTCGGCGCGGAGAGCTCCGACCTGCCCGCAGAGCTGCTTTCGGGCTGCGAGCAGATCCAGTTCTCCCGCGACGGGCTGATATCCGCGCTCGAGCCCTTCCGCAGCGTCGGTATACGCGACGCAGGCGGAAATATCGCCGGGAATTACATCTACAATTATCGCGTTGATAACGACTGCCGCTGGCTGTTCATCTGCCACGGACGACCGGTTTCGAGAAACGGCGTGGGCGGACGCTATGTCGCCGCCGACAGCCTGCGCATAACCCTCGACGGCGAGTTTACGCCGATCATCTACGACACCCTGTCCGGAAAGACCTCTGTCGCCGACTATCGGGTCGAGAACAGAAAGACGATCATCAGCCGCTCGATGTACGACTACGACAGCCTGCTTCTGAGACTGCTTCCCTACGACGAAAACGTAAAGCCCGAGCCGGTTCAGGCTCCCGCAGTGAAGCGCGAAATCTTCTGCCGCAAGCCGGTCGCCTACCGTCTCGACGAGCCGAACGCGCTGCTGCTCGACTCGGCTGAGTTCCGCGTGGACTCCGAGTCGCTGACCTCCGACGGCGAGTGGCTGCCGGTCGAGGAGATGCTCCGGCTCAACAACAGAGCCGCTCAGATCGCCAAGCTGCCCGCCTACAACGGAGCACAGCCGTGGGTCGAGCCGCCGGAAGTGCTGACTCATCATGTCGACCTGCGCATGACCTTCAATTCGGAGATCGAATACGAGGGCGCGTTCCTCGCAATCGAGAACGCTCCGCTCTGCGAGGTCATTCTCAACGGCGTGAGAGCCGACAGCACGGTTCACGGCTATTTCGTCGACGAGTCGATACAGAAGCTCGCGCTGCCGAAGATTATCAAGGGCGAGAATGTTCTGCTCGTCCGCACGCCGATCGGAATCAGAACCAAGATCGAGTGGTGCTATCTGCTCGGCGATTTCGGCGTGAGGTTAGCCGGATGCGAGCGCACGCTGACCGCTCTGCCCGAAAAGCTCGGCTTCTCGACGATAACCTCGCAGGGTCTGCCGTTCTATACCGGAAACGTCGAGTACGACGAGGAGATCGAAACTCCAGACTGCCGTCTCGCTGTCAAGGTCACAGAGTACCGCGGAGCGCTCGTGCGCGTCGCGATCGACGGCGTAGACAAGGGAGTGATCGCATTCCCGCCCTACCGTCTCGACCTCGGAGAGGTCAAGGCAGGTAAGCATACCGTCACCTACAAGCTCTACGGAACGCGCTTCAACGCTTTCGGAGCGCTCCATAACACCAACCGCGGCAACAGATGGGTCGGCCCCGGTATCTGGCGCACCTCCGGAGACTCATGGTGCTACGAATACCAAATCAGAGATGAGGGCATCTTAACAAGCCCTGTTATTCAAATAATATAAAACGGCGAGGGACGCTTCTAAAAAGCGTCCCTCTGTTAAATTGGAATTTATCGACGAAGCCGCTTAACCTCTCCCTTTGGGAGAGGTGGCAAAAATCTTTGATTTTTGACGGAGAGGGTTGAGTCAACGGTTAGCTCTATCGTCAGAAATTTGCCCTCTCAGTCAGCTTCGCTGACAGCTCCCCCGGAGGGGGAGCTTTAACCGGTACATTATAATATTTCGGATACTAACGTCTTTTGCTTGTGGGTCGATGCTATCGGCACGTATTTGGCGGTGTCTCCGAGGTTGATGTATGCTCCGTCGGTCGAGTCGGGGTCTGGGTAGGTCACGGGGTAGATTGACCAGACGGCGACGCCGTCCTTGGGGAGTGTGAGCTCTGCGTCCTCAAAGGAGCAGATACGGGTGAATTTCTTGGAGAAGAACTCGTAGGCGACATACTCGGTATCGGGCGAGAGACCTGGGATAGCCGAGAAGTCGACGGTATCGCTGACCGGCTCGTCGTTGACGTTGAACGCGGCTATGGCAAAGCAGTCTCCGGCGCGGTTCCAGACCTTGAGGAGCTTCTTCTCGGCGGCGCAGTCGGTATAGATGCAGTCGAGCGTCGGTCGAGCCGCCTCGTCGCAGAGCATAACGGTTCCGTCGTCGTCGATGGTGGGCAGGATATTGTCGTGATTGCTCTCGCCGATCTTATCGCTGACGTAGATAGGCGAGCCGGAAATCGCGCGGAGAACTCCGCTCTGGACGGCAGATTCAAAGTGATCGGACCACCACATATCGAAGTCGCAGAAATAGAGCTGACTGTGCCAGATCGCGTTGTAGGCGTTCTGAACGAGGTGCTTGATGAAGCCGCGCTCGCGCTTTGGGAAGAAGTCGTCGCTGTTACGCGAGACCGCCGACGTCGGACGCGCGAGGACGTTCTCCATGTCCATGCCCATGCAGTTGATGACAGCTCCGCCGAAATTCTTCTCTATCGAACGCTCGATCGCGCTGTGAGCTATACGGCAGCCCTCGGCGGTCGGGAGCGCGCCGAGGATATGCGTCGGGTTCGAGCTCTGGTTGTCGACCTTGAGGAAATCGATGCCCTCGGATGCGAGGAAGGAATGCCATGCGTCCCAGAAGCGGAAGGCTCTCTCCGGGTCGAGCGACGGCAGAGCCAGCCCGCTCGGAGTAATCGACAGGTTTTCGCGCTGAGCGGCGTAGAGACTGCTCTCCATGTCTATTCCGCGCCAGTAACCGTTGAAAGCGTGCCACACGCCGACCTTTTCAACGCCGAACTCGTTCTTCATGCGCGCGATGGTAGCTTTGAGCCCCTCGGGGAACTTTGAGCGGTCGACGTCAAAGCCCGAGAGCTTGTCGCCGTTCGTGGTCATCCAGCCGTCGTCGATGATGACCCACTTCACCGGGATGTTCTTCGACTTGAACTCGGCTAACTTTTCGTAGATTTTATCGGAGCTGACCTCCTTGTAGAAAGCGTCCCACGTACACCAGCCGAAGCCGCGGAAGAACTCGGGCAGACTGCGCTCGGAGCGGAGCGGAACTCTCAGCCCGCCTAACTTTCTTGCGCCGCGGTAGTTAGTCTCGACCGCCGTGATCGGGTCGGCAGACGCGGTAACGGCTAAAAACGCTCCGGTGAGACGGCAGAGACCGCTTGTGTCGGAGGTTATCTCGGCCTTTCCGGCGTTGAGCTCGCAGCGGAAGTTATCTCCGGTCAGCGGGAGCAGATGGTAGTTCAGCTCGCCCGACTTTACAAGCAGGGACTGGGTTCTCGGAGCGATTTCCGAAAAATCGTCCCCGAAGGTCGGATACATCCACCACGGGCCGTCGTGACGGCTGCCGAGCAGCGCGTCGGGCTTAAGTTCTCCGAGCGTGAAGGTCAGCGCTCTTTCGGGAGCAAAGCCGCAGGCAGCGCCGTTGCGCACGTTGATCTCCGCGTCGAGGAAAAAGACGATGTTCTCCTCGCCGAGCTTTGCGGTTATGACGAGCCTGTCAACTCCGGCAGCGGGAGCGTAGGTCAGCACGATTTTATCGTCAAATACCTCCTCGGAGGCGACGGTCAGCTCTCCGCTCATATTGCGGACGAGGTTCACTCCGACCGCGAGGTTCGAGAGGAGCCGGGTTTTTGCGAAATTATAGAGTGCGTTCATTGACGTACTTCCTTTCATAAATTTGTCAACCTATTTTACCATATTATTTTTGTGATGTCAAGACTGTTTATGGTTATCATTTCAAAAAAATGAGGGTTGTCGCAGAAAGCAACAACCCACTGATTATTATATAACAGCACACTTTTGCGACGCAGTATGTTTGATGAGACTAAAGCTAACGGCGGCGCAGAAATAAACCTTGACTATGGGAGCGGGGGCTCCCCGCTGGGAGCGGAGTCACTCTGTCATATCAATGTATGCCTCGCGCTCGGCGCCGACCGAGACGTAGCGGATCTTGCAGCCGACGGCTTTCTCGCACCAGAGAATGTAGTCGAGCGCTTCCTTCGGAAGATCGGAGACCTTTCTGCAGCCCGAGATATCGCACTTCCAGCCCGGGAGATACTCATAGACCGGCTTTGCGATGTTGAGCGCCTCGCCGACCGGGAAATCGGTCGTGAGCTTGCCGTCGATATCGTAGGCGACGCAGACCGGAATTTTGTCCATGTAGGAGAGAATGTCGAGCTTGGTGAACGCGATCTCGTCCGCGCCCTGAACACGGCAGCCGTACTTCGACGCGACGACGTCGAACGCGCCGACTCTGCGGGGTCTGCCGGTAGCTGCTCCGAACTCTCCGCCCGCCTTTCTGAGCGCGTCAGCCTCGTCGCCGAACATCTCGACGGTGAACGGGCCCGCTCCGACGCAGGAGGAATATGCTTTCATGATGCCGAGCGTGTAGTCGAGCCTGACTCCGGGTATGCCCGCTCCGATCGGCCCGTAGGAGGCTATCGTCGACGACGACGAGGTGAACGGATAGATTCCGAAGTCGATGTCGCGCAGCGCTCCGAGCTGAGCTTCGAACATCACGCGCTTGCCGTTTGCAACGGCGTCGGTGAGGTAAACTCCGGTGTCGACGACGTAATCCTTGAAGAAGCCGCCGTACTTCTCGAGCCATGCGACGATCGCGTCAAAGTCGAGCAGTCCGTCCTTGAAGAACTGGTCGTAATAGTATTCGTCGCCCGAGTCCTTGCCGAGCTTGAAGCGCGCCTTTTCCTCGTCGCGGAGCAGCTCGCCGTACAGGCTCTTGACGATGAGATTCTTGTAGTCCACAAGCCCTCTCAGCGTGTTCTTCATAGCCTCGGGATAGAACAGATCGCCCATGCGGATTGACTTCTTCATGTACTTGTCGCCGTAAGCCGGAGCGATTCCGCGTCCGGTGGAGCCGTAAGCCTTGTCGGCGAGACGCCACTCCTCAAGACGGTCGAAAATTACGCTGTAGGGCAGCGTGATGCAGGCGCGGTCGCTGATCTTGAGATTTGCTGGGGTTATCTCGATTCCCGCGCTGACAAGACGTCCGATCTCATTGTAGAGATGCTTTAGGTCGATGACCATGCCGTTGCCCATGATATTGACGATCTCGGGTCTGAGAATGCCCGACGGGAGCAGGTTCAGAATGAACTTTCCGCGCTCGTTGACGACGGTGTGTCCGGCGTTGTTTCCGCCCTGATAACGGCAGACGATGTCCTGCTTTTCGGAGAGCAGGTCGACCATGCGTCCCTTGCCCTCGTCGCCCCAGTTGATTCCCACTATGGATGTAAGCATTTTATCCTCCTGAAATGTGTGTTTCTGCCGGAAGCTCCGACTGTCGGCTCTCCCGGGATCATTTCGTCCACTAATATTATACCACAAAATCGCGATTTGTCCAGAGCTTTTCGCGTTTTCGTCTATACAAAGATGAGATATCGGCTATAATTACAGCTTATATCAGCCGTTCCGGCTATAACCCGAAATTATCGGGAGAGATACTGAAATCTCTCCCGGAAACGAGCTTATTTTCTGACGAGCGTCACTCTGCCGTTCACCGGAGCGGGTATCATGACAAGCGAGCCGAGCTCACATTCTCCGCGTCCGACCTCCTCGCCCATGCAGTCGCAGACGGTATAGGAGTACTTTCCGGCAGGCGCGCTGTCGATGATGACCTCCCGCTCGGGCGAAGCGTTGACGAGAACTATCTCGTCGGTCGGCTGCTCTATATAGGCTATGCGTCCCGAGTAGACCGCTCCGACCTGAGTTTCTCCCTTTCTCGACGAGACGTAGACAAAGTCGGCGGCATAGTTCTTGTAGAGCATCTCTCCGTCGAGCAGAACCTCGCGGTATTTCTCCCAGAACGTGAGATAGCTCTTGACCATCTTGGCGTGGCTCTCGGGCATCCGGTCGTGCAGAACCGAGATCTGCGGCACCGAGAACAGCACGTTCGTCAGCTGATACGCCGCTTCCTCCACCGGCTCGTCGTAGTTCCACATCACCATGTCCGAGTGAACGGCGGTGTTTCCGCTGGTCATTCTGAGCGAGAGCGTGTTCAGACGGTTCGAGAAGCTGTCGTTCGGGCAGTCGGCCGAGCGGATCATGTTGCCGAAGCTGCGCATCAGCGGACCCATGTAGCTCTGTCTGAACTCGATGAGGATATCGGGATTGAGCTTTTTCAGCTCGGACATTACGTCCTTCATCAGACGGTCGACCGCGTCGTAGACCGAGACGTAGTCCATACCGTCCTTTACCGTCGTGCTCTGCCTGAAGGAGTCGATGAAGTCTAACTTGAAGCCGTCGAGCCCCCAGTCGAGCACCGCCTGTCTGTAAAGCCCGATGAGGTATTCCCTGACCTCGGGATAGCGCGGGTCGAGGGTGAACGTGTTGTTCCACTCGCCCTCTAAGAACTTGTCCTTGAAGCGCTCGTAAGCCCTCGAATAGCGTCCGACAAACGGCACCGAGTACCAGAGCACGAACTTCATTCCGGTCTCGTGAACCGCGTCGACAAAGGCCTTCATGTCGGGAACTTTAACAGGCGTAGGCTCCCAGTCGCCGCAGTAGGCGTAGCCGCGGCTGTTGTCGTCGGTCTGCCAGCCGTCGTCGACGATTATCGACTTGCAGCCGAGCTCTGCGAAGAACCGGCACTCCTCGACGATTTTCGGGATATCTATCTGCTGATGGAAGCTGTACCAAGCCGAGTAGAGCGGACTGCGAGCGGTCTCGGGGACTTCCGCCGGCTCGTAGCCGTCAAAGGTCTCCCACCATTTCGAGACCTCCTCGACGCACTTGTAAAAGGGCAGCGGGCGGGTGTCGATGCGCAGCTCGGCGTAGTAATCGGATACCGCGCAGTCGACGTTTATCTGCACCGTGTTGACAAGCTCGGCGGTCTCCTCAACGACGCTCGAGCGGAAGCTGACGCGGTTCTTTGCGTCGGAGCAGCCGAGCGTCATGCGGTTCGTGTCGTCGTAGCCGATATTCGAATAGACCGGCGCGGAGGACATCGCGCAGGACGAGACGTATCCTCCCCAGTCGGGTCTGATGTGACGGCGGGTGTAGCCCATCGGGCTGTAGCAGACGTTGACTCCGATATCCGGAGTTTTCCACTCAAGCCTGAGCTCGAGCTTGTCGGGCTTGTCGTTTTTCGCGCTGAGCCTTATCAGCGTGATCCCGTCCGAGAGCTTTTCCTCGGTATAGGAAGCTTTGAAGCCGTTGTTGGCGGTAAGATTGTACATAGCGGTTATTCCTTTCGATCAGTAATTATTTTCCATTTATAAAGCGGTCAAAGCCGCTCTCGTCGACTCTTAAGTGAACCCACTCGTTCTGCGGCTCGGCTCCGAGCGATTTGTAGAATTTCAGCGACGGCTCGTTCCAGTCAAGGCAGGACCACTCGAGCCTGCCGCAGTTCTCGTCCCTCGCGATGGTGCAGAGAGCCTTCAGCAGCGCGGTTCCGATCCCCTCTCCGCGCCGCTCGGGCAGGACGAACAGATCCTCAAGGTAGATTCCCTTACGGCACTTGAAGGTCGAGAGACTGTAGAAATAAACGGCGATGCCGACTACCTCTCCTCCGTCCTCGGCGACAAGACATTTCCCTACTCCGCTGTCGAACAGCCGCTCGAGATCGTCTCTCGTGCCGGTCACAAGGTCGGACATACGCTCGTATTCGGCGAGCAGCAGTATCAGCCGGTAGACCGAATCGACGTCAGCCCGCTCGGCTTTCCTGATTTCAAACATCAAAAATCACCATCGCGTGCAGATCGACGATACCCACGTCGACGCACGCCTTTCCGTTTTCATATTTCCAGTCGAGATTTGTCTCGACGATACCGCCGTCCCGGTATTCGGCTTTGTAGACGCGCTTCGGCTCGGGAATCTTCGCTGTGAGCTTTATTCCGGCGACCGGAACGATGTCCTCGATAACCTCTACGCCGTTTCCGCGCTTTGAGGTGTGCGCAAAGAGCAGGTGAGCCACGTAGCGGCTCTCGTCGGGCTGCCTTGTGAAGGTCAGCACTCCTCTGTCGGGGAGATTGGTCGTCGCGGTCGGCTCGAGCAGCGACGCTATCATGTGCAGCGCCAGCTCTTTCAGGTGGTACGAGCCCTTGACGGCATAGTCGGTGAACAGCTTCCACGCGATGTAGCCGGTGTTCTCGGTCAGAACCGCTCCGGGTCGGTCGGCGCCGGGATTGTTCGGCGTGTGCTGATGCGAGCAGAAGTGCTCGGGCGTGCGGTTGAAGTAGCTCTCCTCAAGGAGCGCCTCGACCTTTCCGCCGTCGGCGGCGATATTCATCGCGGGCTGATACATGACGTAAGCGGTCTCGCCGTTCACCGCGTCGTATTTCGGGATCATGTAGTTCGGGCAGTAAGCGTTCACGCCCTGAGCCGTCGCTCCGAGCGGCAGCGCGAACTCGTCCGAGCCGACGTAAAGTCCCGATTCTCCCGAGCAGAGCAGCTTTCCGCCCGACGCGAGATAGGCTTCGAGCTTCGCTTTCAGCTCATCGTCGATCCGGATATCGTCGGGGAGAATGAGCAGCTTATATTTTCCGAGCTCCTCGTACTGATCGACGAGGTTATAGAGATACTTGCCCTCAAACAGTATCCGCGCCGCGCCCTCGTCGGGCTGACAGTGAATATTCGGGCGGTTTGTAAAGGCTTCGGAGCTGAGAATCGCGATATCGGTTATCTGATCCGCGCCCCGGACGTAAGGCTCCTTGGCTTCGACCTCGGCGTAAGCCTTTCCGATGAGCCTGTATGTAGACATATTCATCTCTCCGGTCGGGTGGAGCTGATCGCCGACCGAGCACTTCGCGCCCTCGGCGATAGACAGCGCGGTCTCGTAGCGCAGAGCGTTCGGGTGCTTGAAGCCGCCGAACTCGCCCCAGGAGAGATGGAACTTTCCGGTCATGCCGAGGAACTCCTTGCCGAGCGAACGCGAATAGGACGCGGACATCGGGAAATGATCGTAGCCCCAGCCGCCGGTCGGCAGGCTCTCGAGCTCAAGATGCGTGTCGAAGTCAGCCTGATCGCGTCTGCCGCGGGTGATGTTTCCGGCGTTGTGGAAGATCGTCGCGTCGGGATTGTATTTTCTGACGGCTTCTCCGGTACGACGGCAGTACTCGGCGTAGACCATATCGGCGTGCTTTTTCATGTCGGCGGGATTGTGCGGGTCGAGCCCCTTTTCGCGCATCGACTCAAGGCAGCGCTGACAGTAGCATATCCTCGGCGCGGAGATATCGAGGAATATTCCCAACGGATTATAGCGCCGCATGACCTCCTCGATCTGCGCGATCAGGATGTCGAGATAGGGCGTGTTGTAGCAGAGCAGATGATAGCCGGTCTGATTCAGGAAATCCACTCCGGCGCCGGGAGTTCCCTTGACGATATCCTCGGGATGGCGTCTTGCGTATTTCTCGTCGTGTCCGGCGGAGAGGTAGACCGGAGCGTTCACGCCTATCTCGCGGCAGGCTTCGAGCTGGGCTCCGAGCAGGTCGAACTTCAGCTTCGGGTGCATCTCGTTGGCTTCGGACGGATGGTAAGCCCAGCCGTGATGGCATTTTGAGAAAAGGGTTATCGAGTCGACGTGACCGGCTCTGAGAGCGGCTTTGAACTGCTCCTTATCAAAGCGGTCGCCGACGGTGGGAACGGCTTCGGAGGTGTGAAAATCGAGGTGTACCTGACGGTAGCGCAGAGGTTTCATGATAAAGCTCCTTTTAGTGTTTTTTACTATGATACAATACCGAACGGGATTTGTCAAGCGGTTATCGCCCGATATGACGATTTCTTCATGAAATGTACGGTTATTTACCGTTCACGGCAGCGTGACGCTGCACCCAATCGTCAAGCAGCGTGACGCTGCACCCAATCGTCA
>CACXED010000050.1 GCA_902766575.1 uncultured Ruminococcus sp.
AAAACCTCTTGACAAATCGGTTAAGCAATGATATAATTGATTCATAAATTCAAAGGCAACGACCGGGAACCGTATTTCTTACGGATCGGTCCTGACGATTCCACAGAGAGCTGCCGGATGCTGAGAGGCGCGGAAAAACGCAGGACAGGATTACATCCCGAGAGCCGCTGTGCGAACGGAAGCCGCCCATACGCCGCTCTCCCATTAAGCGCAGCCGCAAAGCGTCAGCGTTAAAAGACGCCGAGTATTTCGATATCGTGCGCGGATATCAAGTACTTTCCGAGGTCTGGCTCGCGAGGGTCAGGCGAATTGAGGTGGTAACACGATTCATTCGTCCTCTGTAATCTAATTTACGGAAGGGCGTTTTTTTCTGCCCTTCGGAACTGAAAGGAAGAAAAGAAATGATTGCAATCTCCCTCATGATCCTGCTCTTTGCGGCAATGACGATCGTCGTCGGCGTCTGGTGCAGGAAAAAAGCGGTCAGCGTCGACGGCTTCGTGCTCGGCGGACGCTCGATCGGACCGTGGTTCACCGCCTTTGCTTACGGCACGTCCTATTTCTCCGCGGTCATATTTGTCGGCTACGCGGGACAGTTCGGCTGGAAATTCGGAATCGCGTCTACCTGGATCGGAATAGGCAACGCGATTATCGGAAGCCTGCTCGCCTGGGTGATACTCGGCAGACGCACCCGCGTCATGACCCATCACCTCAACGCCAAGACGATGCCCGAGTACTTTGAAAAGCGCTACGGGAGCAAGGCGCTCAAGATTGCCGCTTCGCTTATCACCTTTGTGTTCCTGATCCCCTACACCGCTTCGGTCTACAACGGACTTTCGAGACTGTTCGGAATGGCGTTCAAGGTCGATTACGTCTACTGCGTCATCGCGATGGCGGTACTGACCGGCGCTTACGTCATACTCGGCGGCTACACGGCCACCGCGGTCAACGACTTCATTCAGGGAATAATCATGCTCGGAGGAATTATCGCCGTGATCGGCGTGGTGCTCTCGGGCAAGGGCGGCTTCATGGCTGCGCTGACCTCGCTCTCTCAGGTTCCCTGCGACACCGTCGGAGCCGAGGAGATGGTCGGAGCCTACAACTCCTTCTTCGGACCCGATCCGCTCGCTCTGCTCGGAGTCGTCGTACTGACCTCCCTCGGAACCTGGGGACTTCCTCAGATGGTTCAGAAGTTCTACTCCATCAAGTCTGAAAACGACATCAAGAAGGGCGCTATAGTCTCCACCTTCTTCGCGGTCATAGTCGCGGGAGGAAGCTACTTCCTCGGCGGCTTCGGACGTCTTTTCGGAGACAAGATCCAGTACGGCGCAAACGGCGCGCCCGCTTACGACTCGATAATCCCCTCGATGCTCGAGACCCTGCCCGATATACTCATCGGAATAGTCATAGTCCTCGTGCTCTCGGCTTCGATGTCGACCCTCTCGTCTCTGGTTCTGACCTCCAGCTCGACGCTGACTCTCGACCTCATCAAGGGCAATCTCGTCAAGAATATGAGCGAGAAGAAGCAGCTCCTTTTGATACGCATACTCGTCGCGTTCTTCATCGCGGTCTCGGCGATCATCGCGATCATGCAGTACAACTCGCCGAGCGCCTTCATCGCGCAGCTGATGGGCATCTCGTGGGGAGCTCTCGCCGGAGCCTTCCTCGCGCCCTTCCTGTACGGTCTCTACATGAAGCGCGTCAGCCGCGCGGCGGTCTGGACGAGCTTCGCGGTCGGAGTGGGACTCACCGTCTCGAATATGTTCCTGCACTTCATCGCGTCGCCGATCAACGCGGGCGCTATCGCGATGGTGCTCGGACTGATTCTCGTGCCGATCGTCAGCCTCGTCACCAAAAAGCCCGACGTCGACGTGGACGGGATCTTCTCCTGCTACGACGAAAAGGTAACTGTCAAATCAAAGACCTCTATCGGCGACTGAGTCTATCGCCGGACAGCAAAATTCCCCTCCGTTTTCGGGACGGAGGGGTTTTCTTTGTTATTCGGCTTTTCACTTAACGGTGAGGACGACCTTGCCGACATTCTCGCCGCGGGCGAGGATAGCGTGAGCCTCCTCGGCCTGCTGGATCGGGAGCACCTTGTAGATGACCGGCCTGATGAGCCCTTCCTCGACCTTCGGCCAGACGTTCTTAACCAGAGTAGCGAGGAGCTCGGCCTTGAACGCCGGAGTACGCGAGCGGAGCGTCGAGCCGATTATCCGCACGTTTCTGACGTAGATGTTCTTGAGGTCGATCTCGGTGAAGCGTCCGGCGAGCGCGGCGATCATTATCCAGCGCGCTCCGTGGGAGAGATACTGCAGGCAGCCGCCCATGTAGTCTCCTCCAAGGCAGTCTATCGCGATGTCGACCGGAGTTCCGGCGTCGAGCTGAGCCTTCAGCACGTCGTGGATGTTCTCCTTCGAGGTGTCGACGATGATATCCGCTCCGGTGGACTTCACGCGCTCGGCGATCTCGGCGGACAGCACCGTCGTGATAACTCTGAGCCCGAACGCCTTTGCCATCGGGATCACGACCGACGCGAGTCCCGACGCTCCGGCATTCATCAGCAGAGTGTCTCCCGCCTTAGCCTTGCCCTCGATGAAAAGATTCAGGTAAGCCGTAGCGTAAGCCTCGGGCATAGCCGCGGCTTCGACGAGCGTTCTTCCCTTGGGTACGGGCATCAGCATATCGTACTTGACGTTGACATACTCCGCGTAGCCTCCGCCGCCGAGCAGCGCGCAGACCTCGTCGCCGACCTTCCAGTCGGACTTTTCAGCCGCGATCTTTCCGACCTCGACGATAACTCCGGAGATCTCAAGTCCCATCCACTCGGGACAGCCGGGAGGAGGCGGATAGTCTCCGTCGCGCTGCATGAGATCGGCGCGGTTGAGCGCGGCGCAGCGTATCTCGACGAGAACGTCCTCGTCTCCGACCACGGGATCCGGAACGTCAGCCCAGACGAGCGATTTATCGGGGTTTACAAGTATAGCTTTCATTTGCACACCATTCCTTTTATAATATTGTAAAATTATTATACCATATTGACAGCGTGATGTAAATATGCTATACTGTCGATATATAAAACTTTTCTGCTGCCTTTGACGGCACAAATGGAGCCATTATGGAAGAAACCTACACGAAATCACTCTGCATGAAGCGGCTGACGATTCAAAAATGCCGCTTTGACAGCTCTCACTTCTTCGATCCGGGAGGTAAAGTGAATCCGGCGTTCGGATACATTGTAAAGGGCTGCGCCTCGCTGAGATCGGTCGCGACCCGGCTTGAGCTTGGCGAGGGCTCACTTTTCTACATTCCCGAGGGAGTGAAATGCAGCTCGGTCTGGCGCGGCTCGCCGGAGATCGAGTTCTACATGATAAGCATCGTCAACAACTATCCCGAGCCGTCGGCGGGAAGCTACGCGCTCCAGCGGATAGACGCGCTCTCCACTCCCGAGACCGGAGAAAGGTTCGAGCGGATATTCTCCCTGCTCGCGTCGGACGAGCGGGTCGGAAAGGTCAGAGCCATCGGGCTTTACTACGATTTCTACGCCGATGTGCTGCCGCTGCTCGTCCCGAGCCCTCCGGTCAAGTACAATCCGGCCATGCTCGCCGCCGTCGCCTACATCGAGGAGCACTACGCCGAGGACTTCGGAGTCGGCGAGCTCGCCGAACACTGTCATATCAGCTCGTCGCGGCTCTCGCACCTGTTCAGCCGCGATCTCGGGATCACTCCGGTGAAGCTCCGCTCCCGCGTCCGGATAGAAAAAGCCGCCGAGCTGCTGCGCTCGACCGACTGGAGCGTCTCGACCATCGCCGCGTCCTGCGGCTTCAACTCGCCGATATACTTTTCCGAGAGCTTCCGAGCCGTCACCGGGCTCACTCCCGGCGAGTACCGCGGAATGACTCAGAAAACCGTATAAACTGTGGGAGACGCTCAGACGAGCGTCTCCCGATCTTTATTTATTCTCTCCAGTCGAACATGATGCCGAGCGGCGGCTCCGCAGCCGAGCGCGCGTAGAAGCCCGACAATAAACGGTCTCTTTTTCCGGTTTACAAAGCTGCTCATTGTTATTCATTTCTTGAAATGAGCAAAGCTCAGGACGGTATTTTGCCGCCTCTGAGCTTTGCATTTTATTCAGTTATTGATTTCGGCGTACTTTTCGATCATGTCCTCAAGAGAGGTCAGGAACGCGGACTCGTTTGTCGCAAAGCTCGAGGCTATGTCGCTTGTGTTCGTGTCGTAGAAGCGGAAATGGCTGTTCGGAGTGTTCTGAAGACCGGTTCCGTATACGAACAGGAAGTCGAACGCCGCGCCGTCGCGGATGATGTCGAGCATCTCGGCGATATCATCGTCGCGGGCGTACTTGTCCTTGAGCGCGACCTCGTAGTACTTCGGAACGACAATCTGATTGGTGTAGTAGGACAGAGCCTCCATGACCTTTGACGTGAGCTCGACGTCGTTGGTAGTCACCGGGACAAAGAACATCGCTGTGGAGGTTCCGAGCTGGGAGATATACTTTTCCTGATTTTCGTCGTACTTGGGCATCGGGAGTATACCGTAGTCGTCCTTCATATCGCGGAGATACTCGGTCGAATAGATGAAGTTGCACATCGTCGCGACGTTTCCGTTGGAGAATGTGATCATCGACTTGAAAGAGAGGTCGTCGATCGAGGACATACGTATATTGCCGTCGATCTTCATGAAGTTCTGGAGACGCTCGAACGCAGAGACGTACTTTTCGGTGAGTCCGAGATATTCGGGAGTGCCGTCCTTTCCGATCTTGACGACCTCAAGCTGGAGCGCGGTCTGGAAGGTTCCGCAGGGCACGTACTCGCCGAGGAAGGTGAGCTGGTCGTTGGTCTCGTCGAATTTGCCGTCGCCGTTGAGATCCTCCGCCATGCCCGAGCAGAGCTCAATGAACTTATCGAGCGTCCACTCGTCGTTTCTGACGAGCTCGTAGGGGTTCGGAGCACTGTAGTTCTCCCAGATGCGCTTGTTGAAGTAGATGACCGTCATATCCTTGTAGAGCGACAGCGACGCGTCTCCGATAAAGCCGAACAGCTTGCCCGAGCAGGAGAAGCGGTCGTACATATCGGCAATCCACCACGGATGATCAAAGTCGCAGTAGGTGAGCGATTTTCCGTCGAGGAAATAGCCCTCGATCGCGATCGGCATCGTGCAGACGGTTATTCCCGAGACGAGGTCATATTCCTTGGAGCCGGACATGACGTCGCTCTGAATAAGTCCGTTGAATGCGCTGCGGTTGTTCCACGCGCCGTCCTCGATGACGAAATCGAGATTGATGCCGAGGTAGTCCTCAACGGCGGAGTTCTTATAATATACCGCGTCGTCAACGACGTCGCCGGTAGCCTCCTCCGAATCATACTCATATGATTTTGAGGTATTGATCAGCATTGTAAAGGTCTTTCCGCCGTTGTCCTCCTTTGGGAAGCCGAGCAGGCTTTCGACAGACTGGGTAGTCTCCACAGGAGCGGTAGTTCCGGTATCTCCTCCCGAGGGAGTTTTGTCTCCGCCTCCGCAGCCTGCCGCCGTCAGAAGCAAAAGCGTGAATGCGAGCGCTAACGAGATTTTTCTTTTCATGATTTGAACCTCCAATTTTGAATTTTTCTTTGGTTTTTGTTCATATATTGATTATATCATAAATTCAATGAAAAGAAAAGTCACAATACTATTGAATTTAGGTACTATCCTATGAACCTATCATTATGATACAAATTTATTATAGCATACCCGAATGTTTTTTGTCAACATAAATATTTCGAAAACCTTGCGAAATATTCAAAAATTATATTCCGAGCGACTCGCCGGAAAACAGGCTGTCAAAACAGGTCGCGACGAATCTCGGGTCGGCTCTGTAGCCCTCGATGTGCAGAAAGCGTATCCGGCGGTAATTGTAGGTCGAGAGCGGACGGTTAAAGGCGTTGTCGCTGTGCGCCGCTACAAGATAGCCTCTGCGCGAATAGCCGCTGACGAGCAGCGTGTGATAATAATCGCCCTCCTCGCGTCCGAGCTGTATGACGTCTCCGATCTCAAGCCCGCCCGCTCCGACCTCGGTTGCGAACGGCCCGACGCCGTCGCCGATCATAGTCTCGGGCTTCGCGTTGTCGGTGAGGAAATTGTAGAAGAACTCTACTCCCGTCCAGGAAGCCGTCCGGTCGTCGGGCGATATGTAGTACCAGCCGAATATCGGAGTGAAATTCATCCGGCAGCAGCCCGCAAGCAGGCACTGGGACACAAAGTTCGTGCAGTTCCCGCCTCCTCCGGTGAAATCGTAGAACAGCGGATTTCTTGAATAGGCCCATCTCCGGGCATATTCGACCGCCCGCGCGCGGTCATATTCCTTTACCTCAAGCATAGTCGCACCAAGCCTTTCATATATCTTGCTACAATTATATGCCGCCGGAAAGGATTTATTCGCGCCGGGAAATCGTGCAAAACGCGGAAAATATCGTGTAAAAAAGAGGGTTTTGTTGAAATTGACTTGACATTACCCGCTCCGGAGCTTATAATTTTACTTGGGAGCCTAACGGCAGTCCCGACGATTCATCGTCTATCATCAGATTATCGGATGCGGAGGTAAAAATGAGAGCTTATAAATACGCGCCCTGCCTTGCCGCGGCGCTTTTATTAGGAGGTATTATCATGACAACATCATGCTCGACAAAGCCCGCCGAGTATTCGGAGGAATACGGCGAGGGAGTAAAGCGGCTCTATGAGCTCGGGCTTGTGGACGAGAGCGCGGCTCTCGGCTCTGACCGCGAGCTGACGGTCGCCGAGGCTGTGATGCTCGCAGCCAGGGAGCACGCGCTCGAAAACGGCGCCGAGGTCAGCTCGTCGCTCGGCGGAGAGTGGTATCAGCCCTATTTCAATTACGCAAAGAAGAACGGAATCATCGCCGAGCTGCCCGACGACCCGGAGCGCCCGGTCAAGAGGTACGAGCTCGCGTCGATGCTTGCGGCTGCTGCTTCGGAGGATAAGCTCGGAGCGCTCAACTCGGTCGACAGCATCCCCGATATTCCCGAAAACGCCGATTACGGCGAAGCGGTGAAGAAGCTCTACAACGCCGGAATAACCCTCGGCTCGGACAGCCGCGGAGATTTCCTGCCCGCTTCCTCCGTAACCTGCTCCGAGGCGTCCGGGTACTTTGAAAGGCTCTACGGCGAGCGCATCACTGGCGGGCTTGACCGCATCTCGGACGACGACGCGTATATTCTCGCGCTGAACTCTGCGTTCAACGCCTATAAGGAGGGCGTCAGCTCGGGCTGGCTGCTCGACAACCGCGGAGGAGTTCCGAGAAACGAGCTTGTCGGCAACTACGGCGCGCTCAACGACGTCAGCGACAAGGCGGGAACGGCTCTGATACGCGAGTTCAACAAAACCGAAACCGGACTTTTCAGCGTCTACGCAAAGGTCAGAGTCGACGAAAACGACGGAGCTTATCTCGAGTTCCGCAACGACGGGGATCAGAGCGTCTATCAGGTAATGCTGAAGGACGGCGGCTGGCAGCTCCTCGGCGCGGACGGAAATTATACCGAGCTCTGTAAGCTCGGCGACACCCTGACCTATGAGTTCAGGATATTCATCGACCTCGACAACTGCCGCGCGGCTACCTATATCAACGGTAAGGACTGCGGGGTTCATCCGCTCACGGTCAGCGGGGACAAGTGCAATCTGCTGAACTTCCGCTTTGCGACCACCGACGAGGGGAGCACCAGCTTCACTCCGCTGGCGTTCGAGGTCACGGCTAACTACGCGCTCTACGATAACTTCTCGTTCCTCACCGACGACAAGCCCTTCGGCTGGGAGCTCAATAAAGCCGCGGTACAGGACGGCGCGCTGAATATCAGAAAAGGCGGCACAGCCGATTTCACGTTCGACCCGGTCAGCGGAAAGCCGGTCGCGGAGTTCATGTATCTCTACCGAGCGATCGACGAGCTGACGCTCTCGCTTAAGTCCGACGGCAGGGATATCGCCGTTTTCACGACAGACAAGGAGGGCTTCTCGGTCAACGGAGAGAGCGTTTATAAGTGCGACTACTCGAACCTCTGGTACCGTCTGCGCTTCGAGCTTGACGTATCGTCGCAGACAATGCTCGTAAAGGTCAACGGACGCGACGCCGCGACGATACCCTTTGCTGCCGAGACTACCTCGATAGATTCGCTGCATATCGAGTCGGGCAGCAATGCCGCGAT
>CACXED010000051.1 GCA_902766575.1 uncultured Ruminococcus sp.
AGGCCTTTGCCTTTATGACGGCGTGATCTGTGTCGGCGAGTCCGGACAGATAGCTGTCAAGTCCGGCGGACATTTCGGCGTCGTCAAAGCCGGTTGAGGGATCGCACTCCCAGCCGTGATAAGCCATCCGTCTGAACGGGTCAAAGGGCTCGGAGGTTTTGTGATATTTGTTCTTTATAAATTCAAGGTCGTTTTTCAGGTCGTCAAGCATGAGCAGCACCTCGCTTTGTATGGATTCTGATTCCAGTATAGCATACGGCAGGTCTCCGGTCAATATAAAAAACGGAATAATTTGTACATTTCGGAACAGAAAAACTGAAACAGCCCTTGCCTTTCTGCTCCGGATGAGGTATAATATTCCCGAGGTGAACGATTTGAAGATCGACAGCATTATCCAGATTGAGCTTTTTGAAAATTTCGGGAGCGGCTATCCGCTCGACAAGCTGTCCCGCGACTTTAACGGGATAATATATCTCGTCGCCCCGCGTGACAGGATATTTATAAATGGGAAGTACTACGACCTCGAGCCGGGCGACGTGATTTTTTTCCGAAAGGGTGAAAAATATCGCGTTGAGCTGCCCGATAATTATCTCAAATGCTATGTGATAGATTTCCTCGGCGAAAACGACGGGGATCATATGGTCGTCCGGGACTGCGAGGAGCTGCTGCCGATGTTCGAGCGCGCCGAGCAGCTCTGGCGGCGTCACCGGGAGGATGAATATTTCCGTCTCGACTGCGCGGCGCTGACCTACCGCATACTCGCCGAGCTCTGCCGAAGGCGCGACAAGCTCGGACAGCCTTTACGAAAAACCGAAAAGCTGAAGCCGGTGCTCGAGCGCATCCATCTTGAGTATTCCAGTCCCGAGCTGCGGGTCTCGGAGCTTGCCCGGATGATAGGCGTAAGCGAGCGCTCGCTTTCAAAGACCTTTACCGAGGTCTACGGCTGCTCGCCCAAGCGCTATCTGACCGAGCTGCGCATCAAGCGGGCAAAGGAGCTGCTCGCCGCAAATTCGAGCCGCGAGTACCCGATCAGCGAGGTCGCAAAGCAGGTGGGCTTTTCTGACGTCTATCATTTTTCAAATTTTTTCCGGCGCGAGAGCGGTATGTCTCCGAGCGAATACCGCAGAGTCTCGCAAAGCCGCATCCGGAACGGCTGATCGGTCCGCTTCAAAAAAAACGTCGGGATGACTGCAAAGGTTTATAGTTTTTAGCGCTCCGGCTGTGCTATAATATTGGCGAGAGATCAAAATCACCGAAAGGCAGCAGAGGTCGGAAAAATTTCCGGCTTCGAAAGGAATGGTCATAAAAATGAATCCAGTAAAAGTCACAGAAACGCTTCTGAAGATACCGGTATACCCGGAGGGCGAGCCCGAGGCTCTGCCGATCTTCGCGGAGAACCGCGTCCATCAGCGCACTCTTGGAAATCCCTATCCCAACGCCGTCACCATCGACGTCCGCACCTCGGATAAGCCGGCTGAGCGCGAGCTTGAGGCTATCGTCATCGAAAACGATTACATAGCGGTAACACTGCTGCCCGGCTTCGGCGGGCGGGTGTTCAGCGCCGTCGACAAGAAAACCGGAAAGGATATGTTCTACCGTCAGCACGTTATCAAGCCGGCGCTTATCGGTATGCTCGGCTCGTGGATCTCGGGCGGCATAGAGTTCAACTGGCCGACCCATCACCGGCCGTCGACCTATCTCCCGGTCGATCACTTCATCGAGGAGAATAGTGACGAGACGATAGTCTGGCTCTCCGAGCACGACGTCTGCGACCATATGCTCGGGACGGTCGGCATCGCGCTCAGACCCGACAGAGCCTACTTTGAGACCCGGGTCAGGCTCTATAACCGGACGCCGCTATCGCACTCCTTTCTCTGGTGGGAGAACGCCGCGATACCCGCCGGACCGGGCGTGAGACTTTTCTTCCCGCAGGACGTCGATCACGTCTTTTTCCATTACAAGCGAAACACCGCGTCCTTCCCGATAAACGGCGGCTGGTTCAACGGACATCATCTCCCCGAAAACACCGACATCAGCCGTCACGAGAACACTAAATTCCCGACCTCTTATTTCTCGGCGGCGAGCGAGTTCGACTTCTTCGGCGGATACGACGAGAGAAGCGACAGCGGAGTCGTTCATGTCGCCGATCATCATATCTCGCCCGGAAAGAAGATGTTCACCTGGGCGTACAATCAGCTCTCAAAGACCTGGGAGAACGCGCTGACCGACACGGACGGAGCCTATCTCGAGCTGATGGCCGGATCCTACTCGGACAATCAGCCGGATTTCTCGTGGCTCGCGCCCTATGAGGAGAAGCGTTTTTCGCAGTTCTGGTATCCGATAAGCGAGACCGGCGCGCCCTGCTATGCCAACCTCGATCTGTCGGTCTCGCTCGGAGAGAACGAGTTGATAATCAAACCGACCGGCATCTTCGGGCTCTGCCATATAAACATAAGCGACGGCAAGGGCGAGCTGATCGGCACTGACGCTGAGCTCCATGCGGCGGAAAATCTGCGTCTCGGCTTTGAGCGCGAAATAGTAGGAGAGCTGAGGATAACCGTCAGAAGCGCGGATAAGATTCTTGCCGACTACACGACGATAAAAACTCCGGAGAACGGCTCGGCTCCGGTCATAGAGGGCTATCCGACGCCTGACGAGTGCCGGAGCGCCGAGGAAGCATATCTCACCGGAGTGCATATCGTCCAGTACCGCGATCCGGCTGCCGATCCCGAAAAGTATTTCGAGCGGGCGATCGAACTTTCGGGCGATCACTATGAGGCTTACACGGCTCTCGCGGAGTGCAGGCTGAAGCGCGGCGCGCTCTTGGAGGCTTACGATGATATCAAAAAAGCGTGGGAGCTGCTCACGATGCGGAACGCTCATCCTCAGAGCGGCAGGACGGCGTATCTTTACGGCTGTATAGCGTCTGCGCTCGGGCATCGCGCCGAAGCCGAAAAGGCGTACTGGAGCGCTTATTTCAGCGCCGACTGCAAGGACGCGGCGCTGCTGGCGATAGCCTCGCTCGAGGGACAGAGGGGAGATTTTGAAGCTCAGTACAGGCACTCGCGCGAGTCGCGTGCCGGGATGAACGCCGACTGCATAAAAATCCTCGCGGAGAACCGGCTTGCTCCGGGGAAGCCCGGAACCGCGTCGGAGCTGCGCGAAAAGCTCGCGGAGTATCCCTACAGCCAGACGCTCAGATGGGCGGCAGTCTGCTGCGGAGCGCTTGAAGCGGACGAGTTTTACGCTTTGCTTGGAGCGAATCCCTCGCAGACCTGCATCGACATCTACGATGAGCTGACGAACGCCGGGCTCGACAGAGAAGCGCGCGGCATATTAGAGGGACTTGAAAGGAGCGGCAAGCCTTATTCCTGCATGGTCGATTATCTGCTTGGAAAAGTTCCTGAGAAAAGAGAGCTGTGCCGGGTATTCCCGTTCCGCGAATCGGAGCGAAAGGCGCTCGAGAGAGCTTATGGGAGCGGCGATCCATACGCCGGATATCTGCTCGGCTGTCTCTTATGCGGGCGCGGAGAATACGCGAACGCGCTCGTAAAATTCAGGGACTGCGGTCTGCCGGAGGGAATACGCGGAGCGGCGGTCTGTCTCTGGAAGCTCGGAAATAAGCGCGGAGCGTTCGAGCGGCTCTACGAGGCTCACCGACTCCTGCCAGAGAGCCGTCAGATCATCTGGGAGCTGCTGCGGATCGGAAACTCGCTCGGCGTGGATTACAGCGAGCTGAGAGAAGTACTCGACAGCCTTGACGTGACGGCGCTCCGGGACGATATCTGCACCGAGTACGCTCTGGCGCTCTGCCGCGGAGGAATGGCTGAGCGGGCGGTCGGACTGCTCGAGGGTCACAGCTATATTCCCTGCGAGGGCGGAGAGGGCGCGGTCGCCGACGTCTGGATAAAGGCGAACAGTATGCTCGCCGACGAACGTTTCGCCGCGGGCGATTTCGCAGACGCGCTGAGACTTTACGAAAAGGCCGAGAATCTGCCGGACAATCTGGGCTCGGGCTACTGGAACGACGCCAAGCGCGCACCGCTCTGGTATTCACAGGGGCTCTGTCTCGAAAAGCTCGGCAGGGCGCACGAGGCTCGTGAGCGCTTTGAGCGGATAACCGCTCTGCTTACCGATTTCTTCTCGGACATGGCTCTGCCGGAGCTCGACATCTACAAAATCCGCGCGTACCGTAAGCTCGGCGACGGGGAGAGCGCGCTCAGAACGGCAACAACCGCCCGGGAGCGCTGGGAGCGCGAGCTTGCGCGGACTGACAGCGGATTCTTTGCGACCACGCCGTTCTTCGACAGCTATCACTCAAAGACCGACGCCAAGCTCGAAAGAACCGAGCGCTTCGGAAGGCTGCTCCGGGAGCTTGAGCGCGTACTTTGAAAAATCCGGAGAAAAGGACGATTTTTCTGTCGGACGGTGGAAATTTTCATAATTTTCTGATATAATTTATCTGATTTACAGCTTGAAATCCGACGAGGATGCAGGCGTCATATCAGAAAGCGGGAGTGAAAATGACAACCAGCCGACTTCTTAAAAACAAGCTCTATCTCTATCTCACCGAGTTCTTCGCGGGAGTTTCGGTAATGGCGGTGGAGCTCGGCGCCAGCCGGTTATTGGCGCCCTATTTCAGCTCGTCGCAGATAGTCTGGACGATAATCATCGGCACGATAATGATCGCGATGGCGCTCGGAAACATCTGGGGCGGACGCGCCGCCGACCGAAATCCCGATCCGGGACGGCTCTATGCGCGGCTGATAATCGCCGCGGTTTGGATAGGCTGCATACCGCTCGTCGGGAAATATGTGATCATCGGAGTTTCGGGGCTGCTTGTGCTGGCGGTCGACACTAATTTTCTGATAATCGCCGCATTTGTGTCCTGTATGCTGATCTTTGTGTTCCCGCTCTTTCTGCTGGGAACGGTCACGCCGTCGCTCGTCAAGTACGCGATGGAGTCGATGGAGGACAGCGGGCGCACCGTCGGACGCCTCGAGGCCTTCAACACGGTCGGCAGCATAATCGGCACCTTTCTTCCGACCTTTGTGACGATACCGGCGGTGGGAACAAGCATTACCTTCCTGATCTTTTCCGCGGTGCTGCTGATACTCGGACTGGTATATTTCATCGCGGAGAAGTCAAGGCGGGTGCTCTGCTTGGTTTCGACGGCGATATTTGTGCTCTGCGCGGTTTTCGGGAACTCGGACAGCTTCGCTTTCTGGGAGGACGAGCTGCTCTACGAGGGCGAGTCGATTTACAATTATCTTCAGGTCAAGGAGGATGACCGCAGCGTTATCCTTTCGACGAACGTGCTGTTCGGCGTACAGTCGGTGGCGATGAAGAACGGCGGGCTGACCGGGATGTACTACGATTACGCGCTGGCGGCTCCGCTGATGAGCGGCTCGGACGAGCCTGAGATCCTCGTGCTCGGAATGGGCAGTGGGACGTTCTCCACGCTCTGCGGCAGATATTTCCCGGGAGCGACTGTCAGGGGCGTCGAGATCGACGAGCGGATCACCGAGCTGGCGCACGAGTATTTCGGTCTGCCCGAGTCGGTGGAGGTCGAGACCTACGACGGGCGCGCCTATCTCGCCGCCGACAAGGGAAGATACGACGTGATCATGGTCGACGCCTATCAGGATATAACGATACCCTTTCAGATGTCCTCGGTCGAATTTTTCACTATGGTAAAGGAGCATCTCAAGGATAACGGAGTTATGGTCGTGAATCTTAATATGATCAGCGACGGAGAGGGGAGCATTAACGCTCACCTCTGCGATACGATCGCATCGGTTTTTGATTATGTCTATACGGCTGACGTCCCGGGCTGTACGAACCGCGAGCTCTACGCCTTTGTCTCAGAGCCGGAGAAATTCGAGGGCGCGCCGCAGGGCTACGGCGACTTCGCGTTTGAGAACAAGATGCTCTCAGTGGCTGAGGCCCTGCGCGAGTACGAGAGCGGCGGGCTGATCCTCACCGACGACAAGGCTCCGGTCGAGCTTTTGGGCATAAAGGTCATTGACGAGCTGATCTCTGACGAGCTCGGTTATTATAAGCGGATATTCACCGAGCGCGGGCTTGGCGGACTGATCGACGAGCTGACCGGAAACTGATTTTACATCAGGACATAGCAAAGCCTCCTGCCTTAAGTCTGAAGGTGCCGCCGGTGTTCATCCAGTCTGTTGCCGTGATGCCCGCGTCGAGCACGACCGTGACCTCTTTGCCGTAGTTCCTGACGTTCACATAAACTACGGTTCTGTACTGCTCATATGAGGTTATGTGAATCTCCGAATTGCCGTCGAGAACCTGCTGCCATGCCAGATAATCTCGTTCAGCCCTTATACCATAAGCTGTCGCGCAGGCGCCCCGAAACGGCAGGCTCATCCGACAGAGCCGAAGTATTCAGCCGCGATGCGGATGAAGCTTTTCAGCAGAGCGTCGCCCGGATGGGTCTTGTAGAACATTCCGAAGGTGAATTTCGGCGCGTCGGTCAGTCGGATCTTTTTAAGACAGCTCTCATCCGGAATATAGATATCCGGCAGGAATGCGATCCCGACGCCCGAGCCGGCGAGCACGAGCGACGCTTCCGAGGACGCGGCAAAGTGCGTGTTGACCGGAGTCCTGCCCTCGGCGAGCCGGAACTGGAACCGCGCGATCTCCGGAGAAAGGTTCATCGGGTCGCAGAAGATCAGCGGCTCATCGGAAAGCTCCTCGATCGAGACCCGGTCTTTTCCGGCAAAAGCGAGGTCTCTCCTGCAGATACAGACGATATCGCTCTTGGCAAGCTCGCGGAATTTCAGATCGTCTCTCGGATCGCAGCCCTCTTTTATATCGAATATAGCGTCAGCCTGACCGTTGTCGATCAGACGGTAGAGCTGCTCCCTTGGAGCCGCAAAGAGCCGGGGATGAAAATTTTCGGTCTCGGAGTCCAGACGGTGCAGGATCTCGGTCAGCAGTCTCAGCTGAATATAGCTTCCGCAGCCGATGGTAAGGGTGTTTATCGGCTGTTTTGCCGGATCGGCGAAGCGCAGCTTGGCCTGCCGCATGATCAGGATCATGCTTTTCGCGTCGGTGACAAAGGCGAGCCCGTCCGGAGTCAGCTCGACCGAGCGCGTAGAGCGGTTGAACAGCTTGGCGTTCAGCTCCTCCTCGAGCGATTTTATCTGATTTGTCACGGTCGGCTGAGACACGTTGAGGCGCTCCGCCGCCTTGGCGAAGTTCAGCGTGTTCACAACCTCAAGAAAACATTCAAGCTGAAATGTGTTCATGTTATCAGTTCTCCCAGATTCACAGCCGGCGCCGGGCGCCGGTCTTTTTTTGCCCGGTAATATTTTATCATATATTCTTTGAAAATGCAATAGCCGCTTTTGAAAGAATCCGTATCATAAGAAAACATACGTTGCATAACAATAGTCATTAAAACTCGTTCACAGCAGATAAATAAGTAAAACTTATCAATAATAATAAAATTATAATAATAATTTTTTGCCGTTTCTATTGACTTCACAGACGCAGTGTGCTATACTTTTATCGTCAGATTTGTGAAGGCTGTCCGGCGCCGGAGGTCTTCATATAATTTTGAACAGAATACTAACCACGTTAGACAAAATCATGAATATCAGGAGCCGCTCCGGATTGGGAAGCTCCTGCAAGAAGGGATGATATGGCATCAAAGGAACAGGTCGGGCTTGTGCTCGAGCGGCTTCGCGAGTCGCCGCCATCCGGACTATTCCGGATTATAGACGAGAGCTGCGTCGGCGTTGAGGCTGTGCTCCGCTATCTGTCCGAATCGAGCGGAGATGTGACTGCCGGCAGCATCAGCGATTTTATGCGGGTAAGCACCGCAAGAGTCGCCGTTCTCATCAGAAAAATGGCGTCTCAGGGGCTTATAACAAAGGAGTGCGCGGCTAACGACGCCAGAGTCACAATAGTACGCCTGACGCCGCTCGGATGGGAAAGGATCAGACAAAGGCAGGCGGAATTGTTCGCCGATATCAGCAGCGTCATTGACAAGGTCGGCATGGACAGACTTCTCGAGTTCATATCCATTTCAAAGGAAATACAGGACGCTCTGCTGCGCAAAGAGATATGACGCTTTGTCAGAGCAAAGAGAAGCTGAATTGATAACACACGTTATCAAAAGCACTTTGCGGCCGATCCCCAAAAGGGGAGGAAAGGAAACAACAGTAATCAAATGATAAAGATATTAAGAAAATTCAAGAAGCAGGAGTGGGGTCTGCTCGGACTGGCGATCGTCTTTATAGTGATCTCGGTCTGGGCTGAGATGACTATGCCCGAGTATATGTCCGAGATCACCATTCTCGTTCAGACGCCCGGAAGCACGATGTCGGAGATACTCATCGCCGGATTGAAAATGCTTCTGTTCGCGCTGATCAGCCTGTTCGCAACGGTCGCGACCTCTGTCTGCGCCGCAAAGTTAGCGGCTGGACTGGGAGCGACGCTCCGCGGGCTGATGTTTCATAAGGCCGAGGAATTTTCAATGGAGGAGATCGGGCGTTTTTCCACGGCGAGCCTGATCACCCGCTCCACAAACGACATCAATCAGGTGCAGATGCTGATCATCATGGGACTTCAGATGCTCATCCGCGCGCCGATCATGGCGGTTTGGGCGATAGGGAAGATCTCGAGCAAATCGTGGCAGTGGACCTTTTCGACCGGGATCGCGGTCGTGCTGCTGCTGTTCATAGTCGGGATCTGCGTTTCGATCGCGCTGCCGAAGTTCAAGATGATGCAGACGCTGACCGACAATCTCAATCGGGTCACAAGAGAAAATCTGACCGGACTCCGCGTCGTCCGCGCCTACAACGCCGAGGCTTATCAGGAGAAGAAGTTTGAGCGGGCAAATAGGGAGATGACCTCGGCCAACCTGTTCGCCCAGCGCACGATGGCGTTTATAATGCCGTCGATCCAGCTGGTGATGAACGGACTTTCGCTGGCGATCTACTGGATCGGAGCGCTGCTTATCAACGCGGCGAAGCTGACCGACAAGATTGTGCTGTTTTCGGATATGATGGTCTTTTCCTCCTACGCGATTCAGGTGGTCATGTCCTTTATGATGCTGGTCATGATCTTCATACTGCTCCCCCGCGCGCTCGTTTCGGCGGAAAGAATCAACGAGGTGCTCGACACGGAGCCTACTATCCGCGACGGCTCGGTCACAGAGGGAAAAGAGGGCGAGAGAGGCGAGGTCGAATTTCGCGGCGTGTCCTTCCGTTATCCGGACGCAGAGGAGAATGTGCTCACCGATATTTCCTTCACCGCGCATCGGGGCGAGACCGTGGCGATCATCGGCTCGACCGGATGCGGCAAGAGCACCGCTGTCAATCTGATACCGCGCTTTTACGACGCGACCGAGGGACAGGTTCTCGTCGACGGAGTGGACGTCCGGGAGTATACGCAGAAGGCGCTGCGGAACAAGATAGGCTATGTTTCGCAGAAGGCGACCCTGTTTACCGGAACCATCAGCTCCAATATCGCCTACGGAGACAACGGAAGGGCTCCCGCCGATCGGAATACCGTAAAGGACGCCGCGTCGACCGCGCAGGCGGCTGAATTCATCGAGAAGCTGAGCGACGGCTATGACGGATATGTGGCACAGGGCGGCTCAAATCTGTCCGGCGGTCAGAAGCAGCGGCTCTCCATCGCCCGGGCGATAGCGAGAGATCCCGAGATACTCATATTTGACGACTCCTTCTCGGCGCTCGATTATAAGACCGACCGGATACTCAGAAAGACGCTTGACGAAATGTGCCGGAACATAACCCGCATCATCGTGGCTCAGCGGATCGGAACCATCCGCGACGCCGACAGGATAATCGTGCTCGACGACGGAAAAATTGTCGGTCAGGGCCGTCACGACGAGCTGATGCAGAGCTGCGAGACCTACCGTCAGATCGCGCTCTCACAGCTTTCAAAGGAGGAACTCGCATAATGGAGAATAAGGAATACAAGCCGGTCGGGCCGGGTATGCGCAGACATGGTCCGGGCGGTCCGGCGGGCTCCGGAGAAAAGGCAAAGGATCTTGTCGGAACCTGGAAAAAGCTGCTCGGCTACTGCCGCAGATATTCGGCGCTGATAGTTGTCGCTCTTGTCTGCGCCGCAGCCGGAACGGTGCTGACGCTGATCGGGCCTGACAGGCTCTCGGATATGACCGACGCCATCACCGACGGCGTGGGCTTCGATACCGAAAAGCTGTCCGATATCACCGGGCAAATTACGGAAAATATCACCGATAATTTCGGGATCGTCATGGACGCCGTCGCGTCGAATATGAAAGGCAGCGCGGCTCCGGCTGAGATCGAGGTCAACGGCTCGGCTATACCGGTGGAGGATCAGTCGCTGACGCTGACGATAATCGGCGGCGCCGATATGTCCGACGAAGCCGCTCTGCGTCAGGCGATGGAGAGCTTCCCCGAGTCGGTCAGAAAGGCGCTCTTTACGGATATCGTCTTTGACGGCGTTACGGTCGGCGCGGCGGATCAGGCCGAGCTGCTAAAAATACTCGGCTCTGTTTCTGACGACGGAGAGGGATTGGCAGAGGCGGCCGGGTCGCTTCCGGAATCGGTCGCCAGGATCATCGAGCCGTCGATAGATCTGTCTGTCGTGACGGGGATCGGCTTTACGCTGATAGCCATGTACGCGGCGAGCTGGCTGCTTTCGATAATGCAGCACTGGGTCATGTCGACGGTCACTCAGCGCGTTTCAAAGCAGATGCGCTCGGACATCTCCAAAAAGATCAACCGCCTGCCGATGTGGTACTACAACAGGACGAGCACCGGAGACGTGCTCTCACGCGTGACGAACGACGTCGATACCATCGCCCAGTCGCTCAACCAGAGTCTGAGCACGCTGGTCAGCGCGCTGATAATGTTCTTCGGCAGTCTTATAATGATGCTGATCACAAACGGCTGGATGACGCTGACCGCGGTCACGGCGAGCCTTCTGGGCTTTGTGCTGATGTTCGCGATCATGGGCAGAAGCCAGAAATATTTTCTGCGTCAGCAGAGCTGTCTCGGCAATCTGAACGGTCACATCGAGGAGATATACTCGGGTCACACCGTCGTAAAGGCTTACAACGGCGAGGATGAAGCCGGAAAGACCTTTGACGAGCTGAACTCCAAGCTCTACGAGAGCGGCTTCAGAGCGAACTGCCTCTCCGGTCTCATGCAGCCGATCATGTCGTTTATCGGAAATTTAGGCTATGTGGCGGTCTGCGTCGTCGGAGGAGCGATGGCTCTTAAAGGAAAGATCGGCTTTGGAGTTATAGTCGCGTTCATGATGTACGTCCGCTATTTCACACAGCCGCTGTCCCAGATCGCGCAGGCGTCGCAGTCGCTTCAGTCGGCTGCGGCAGCGGGCGAGCGCGTCTTTGAATTTCTCGAGGCTGAGGAAATGTCCGACGAGAGCGGCAAGACCAAAAAGCTCGGAAAGGTCGGCGGAACAGTCGAATTCGATCATGTGCGGTTCGGCTACGAGGATTCCGACAGCGTGATCATCCACGACTTCTCGGCAGTCGCAAAGCCCGGGCAGAAGGTCGCGATCGTCGGGCCTACCGGAGCGGGCAAGACCACTATAGTCAATCTTCTGATGCGCTTCAACGAGATTCAGAGCGGAGAGATCCGTATCGACGGGATCTCCACAAAGGAGCTGACGCGCGAGAATGTTCACGAGCAGTTCTGCATGGTGCTTCAGGACACATGGCTTTTTGAGGGAACGGTCAGGGAGAATCTCGTCTACTGCACCGAGGGAGTCAGCGACGAAAAGATCGCCGAGGCCTGCAGAGCGGTGGGACTCGACCACTATATACGGACGCTCCCGCACGGCTACGACACGGTTCTTAACGATCAGACCAACCTTTCGCAGGGGCAGAAGCAGCAGCTCACGATCGCCCGCGCGATGATCGCCGACCGTCCGATGCTGATTCTCGACGAGGCGACCTCCTCGGTCGATACGAGAACCGAGCTGAAGATCCAGGAGGCTATGGATAAGCTGATGGAGAACCGCACCTCCTTTGTCATAGCGCACCGGCTGTCGACCATAAAGAACTCCGATCTCATACTCGTCCTGAAGAACGGAGATATCATCGAGAGCGGCACTCACGACGAGCTGCTTGCCAAAGGCGGCTTCTACGCCGATCTCTACAACAGCCAGTTCGATCAGGCGTCGTGAACTGATAGCTGATAAAAATTCCGGAGCAGATCCTGCGATCCGCTCCGGAAATTTTTCTATTCGGGCATTACAAACGGGACATAGTCGTAGATCGTCTCAAGGCTGATATCCCCGCTTATGTCCTGAGAGCCGTTTCTGAAGCGCCTGCGGTACTCGTTCGGAGTCATGCAGAAGCGCTTTCTGAATTCCTTTGCGAAAAATCCCGGACTTCCGAGCTGAAACCTCCCGGCGATCACATATATCAGCTCGTCGGTGCCGCGGAGCTCCCGGCAGGCGGCGGCAAAGCGCCGGTCGAGCAGATATCTGTGTATCGTCAGGCCGAACGCTTCCTCGAATACCCGCTCGATATGGCGCGGCGATCTGCAGAAATACGCCGCGATGTCCGAGATCTTAACCGGCTTTTCGAGATGCCGGTCGAGGACGCTGCGTATCTGTTCGGAGAGCGGCGGCTCCGGCTCGGAGCGCTTTCCGGCAAACGCGGTGTCGAACAGATCGAGCAGCATATGGCAGAGCTTGTTCTCGCGGATCCCGAACTCCGATACGAAGCCGACGATGCGCTCCATTATCGGACAGCACTCGGGCGCGCTTATAAGGCTGAGCGCGTTTTTTATTCTGTACAGCTCGGTCATGCTGTCGCAGAATCGCCCGCGAATCTGCATCCAGAGCTTGCGCTGCGGATGCTTCGGGTCACATTCATAGTCGACAGACTCATCTCCCGGGCGGATGATGAGCAGATCGCCGCGCACCGGCTCGCATATCTCCCTACCTGAAATGACCTTAGCCATGCCGTCGAGGATGAACTCGATCAGAGTATAGCCGAGGGGGATATCGCCGCTTTTGTAATTCTCGTCCGGCTCGACGCTGCCAGCCGCGCGGATGTCGAGAAAATCGTCCTGAACGCCGAGATTCAGAAAGGACAGCTTTTCGTTGTATTTGGTGAGTTTCATTTCATGTCTCTTTTGTTATTGATATTGTCCGTTTTATTACTTTACAATCGCCGACGGTTGTGATAGACTTATTATACCGACGCACAATAATTATAGCACAAAAAACTCAGAATTGCAAGCAGGATCGGGAGAAAGATATGACTGACAGAATTGAATTCAAGGTATTGGGACTCGGAGAGAATGTTCCGGTCGGGATCGAAAAGAGCCTTCGCGGCGAGGTCGAAATCTATACGATAAATGTCGGGAGCGACGGCGGCGAGCCGATAGACCTCTCGGAAATGAGGATAACGCTGACCGCCGACGCAAGCGAGGCGGTCGGACGCTGGTTTCCGGTATCCTATCAGTACAACCGCGGCGTGCGCGAGACATGGTGCAGTATTACGCATAGCTCGTTTGCCGGAAACGCGCCTATTTATTCCTACTATCGCTCGGACGACGCGAATCTGCTGACCGCCGCTATTGACGACACGATAACCTCATGGGAGCTTTGCAGCGGCGTCGACGAGGAGATGAAAATTCTCAGATTCACCGCGCGTCCGACCGGGCTAAAGGCGGATCACAGAGTGTTCCGGGTATTCGTCGACCGCTCGAACCGACCTTACTATAAGTCGATACGCGACGCGGCGCTCTGGTGGGCGGAGCTCAAGGGCGGACTTCCGGAGATACCCGAATGTGCCTATGACCCGGTGTATTCGTCGTGGTACACCTTTCATCGCGATATCGACGCCGAGAGCGTGCTGAAAGAGTGCGAAGCGGCGGCAGAGCTCGGCTGCAAGACGGTATTCATCGACGACGGCTGGGCGACGCCGAAAGAGACGAGCTCGTTCACCCACGCGGGCGACTGGAAGCCGAACAGGGAAAAATTCCCCGATTTCAAGGGCTTTGTGGATAAAATCCACTCGCTGGGAATGAGAGCGGTGCTGTGGGTCGCGCCGGGACTGAGCGGATTTTCGACCTGCTCGGCGAAGCTTTACAAGAATAAATATATTTCCAAGAATGACGGATGGAACGCCTATATACTCGACCCGAGATATCCTTTCGTGCGCTCGGCGCTCTACCGCGATGTATGCGATATCATCGCCGATTACGGCTTTGACGGGCTGAAAATCGACTTCGTAGACAGCATACAGGGCGCTGACTGCGAGCCGGACGACGAGCGCGATTACCTTTCGGTCAGCGAGGCTCTGAACGATCTGCTCACAAACATCTACAAAAGGCTGAGAGAGCTGAATCCCGACGTGCTGATCGAATACCGTCAGAGCTACACTGGGCCGGATATCCTCACCACCGCGAATATCATCCGCAGCGCCGACTGCGCGCAGGATTTCCTGACCAACCGCGTGAATACGATCGACCTCCGACTGCACACGAACCTCGCCGTCCATTCGGATATGATACAGATTATCGAGAACGAAGCCCCCGAAAGCTCGGCGCTCCAGCTGACTAACGTACTGTTCTCGACGCCGCAGATTTCGGCGCGGCTCGACAGTCTCAGCGACGGGCAGAAAAAGATGCTGAAATTCTGGATCGGCTTCATGAGCGACAAGCGCGTACTTCTGCAAAAGAGCAGCTTTGAACCGTCGCGCTGCTACTCGAACTATCCGAGCGTCACCGTCCGGAACGCGGACGAGCGTCTGACCGCGCTGTACGGCGAGAATCTGCTGATGTTAGACGAGATTTCGCCGCGGGCGTATGTAGTGAACGCCTACACGCGCGGGAATGTCTATGTCGGCAGCAGTCAGCCCTATGAAGCGGAATACCGTCTGCTCGACTGCATGGGCAATGAGACCGGACGGGGAGAAATCACGCTCAACGGCTCGCCGAAGCCGTTCTCGATACCGTTCAACGGGATTATGATAATTGAAAAATAAATTAAAAGGAGATATAGAAAATGAAAACCAAACGCACTCTTTCACTTCTGCTTTTAGCAGCGATGCTTGCAGCCGTCGGCTGCGGCGACGCCAAGCCCTCCGGGGATGTGACGACAGCACCGGACGACACGACAGCCGACACAACGCCGGTCGAGACAAAAGTGACCGACGATCTGCCCGCCGACCTCGACTTCACCGGCAAGGAGCTGAGGATTCTCACGACTAAAAATACCACATATGCGCCTCTGTTTGTTGAGGAAGCAAACGGAGACATTCTCAACGACGCGATTTACAACCGTAACCAAAAGATAATCGAGCGTTTCGGCATTACGTTCAGCGAGGATGCGCAGATGTGGAGCGACGCCCGTGACAGCGCGCGCAAGGTTATCACCGCCGGAGAGGACGCGTATGACCTCATATCCCTGATCGACCGCGAGGCGCTGACCTTTGCGAGCGAGAATATGCTCTGGTCGGCGGAGGATACCGAAAATATCGACCTTTCCAAGCCGTACTGGAATCAGTTCCTCAACGGCTGTATCACCCTCGGCGACAAGCAGATACTCGCCTACAGCGATATGTGCATCACGACCTATGATTTCACTCACATCATGATTTTCAACAAGCAGATGATTGAGAACATGAATCTCACCTCTCCGTATGATTTGGTCGAGGACGGCAGCTGGACTATTGACAAGTTCAGCGAATACGCTGTGCTCGCAAAGAACGACCTTAACGGAGACGGAGCTTACGACAAGAACGACCAGTTCGGCTATGTGGCTCTCGCAAAGCAGATTGCTCCCTGCTTCTGGATCGGCTCGGGCTGCGTATCGATGGAAAAGAACGCCGATGATATACCCGAATTCAAAATGGACAACGAGCGTATGCTGACTGTGATTCAGAGAGCTTACGACCTTACTTGGGGAGACAACCTGTGGTTTATCCAGAAGGAGGGCGATTATAAGTCCAATACCGAGCTGTTCACAAAGGATCAGGCGCTTTTCGGCGATTCCTGCCTCGGCGACCTTTTCAAGGCGGATTACCGCGAGATGAAGAGCGACTACGGAATCATTCCCTACCCGAAATATGACGAGACGCAGGACACTTATTATTCGCGCGTTGAGGGCGGATGCCCCTATTTCATTCCGGCGACTGTAACCGACACGGGCTTTGCCGGAGCGATTATGGAAGCTATGGCTTGCGAGTCATACAATTCGGTTGTTCCGACCTATTATGAGATCGCGCTCAAGGCAAAATATACACGCGACAGCCAGTCGGGCGCAATTCTCGACATGATGATGGAAAACCGCGTATATGACTGGGGTGACACCTTCTTCACAAACTATGTCAGAGACGGATTCGTTATGCGGGCATTCAACAACGGAAATACCGTAGCAGCATCCGATATCGAGAGCAACCGCACAAAGGTTGAAAGTGCGATAAATACCATTACCGACGCGCTTTGCGAATAAACTGAATCGTGAGCCTGCCTACCGGCAGGCTCACGATATATTATTTCTGTCAGCCGCTCATCGCGAGTAGGCGATAACCTCGACCGGGCGGTAGGGATGAGTCATGTTCTGAACGAATTTTATCGACTTTTCCGAGCTGAAATTGTGCCAGAGCACGACCTCGCCCGACGGCGGGCAGACATAATCGCCGAGCCCGCAGGTTATCTCGACCGGACATTTTACTCTGCGAGCCTGCGCTGCGGTGTCGAAGTAGCGCAGACCCTCGTCGAACTCGGGACGCCAGCCGCGCATACGCCCGACGGTGATTCCGCCGAGGTCGCAGAGCCACGGAATGAATATCGTGAGCTTCGCAGCGTTCGGAATATGCGCCGCGACCGAGACCGACTGCATCGCGCCCATAGAGCCGCCGGCTATCTCAAGCCCCTCGCCGTTGTATTCGGGAAGCGACGTCAGCCAGCGCGCGCCCTGAATGTCGCGCAGGATCAGCTCGAGGAAGAAGCAGGTCTCGGGGCGCTTGTTTTCCTCGCGATTGAAGCCGAAGCCTGCGTGAGTTTTTGCGTACTCGTCGTAGTAGGACTGCTCGCGGAGGTTCTCGTGACCGTGAATCGAGACGTCGAGGTTCGCCGTCCCGGGAATCCGGTTGACATACGCG
>CACXED010000052.1 GCA_902766575.1 uncultured Ruminococcus sp.
CACCGACAATCCTCAGTACTGGTCGACAAAGATGACCGACACCGTCACTATCGGCGATTATCTCGGCGCGATGGCGGTCTCGCAGATCATGCAGAACGCGATTCTGCTCGGACTCTTTGATGAATACGGGCTCTCGCTGGGGAACGATAAGCTGAACGAGATCGACAGCGCTGTCGACACCAAGATCCAGCAGGCGGGAAGCAAATCCGCGCTCAACTCGGCGCTCTCGCCCTACGGCGTCAACGTCAAGATGCTGAAGGAGATCTACATCGCCGAGGCCAAGATCTCCGCCGTTCAGGATTATCTGATCGGCGACAACGGCATAAACGCCTCTACCGACGAGGAGGTCGACAAGTATTTTACCGAAAATTATTACCGCTGCAAGCATATCCTTATCCGCACCGACGTCAGATACGAAAAGGATGAGAACGGCGAGCCTGTCGTCAACGACGAGGGAACCGCCTACAAGACGATCGAGCTCACCGAGGATGAAAAGCAGTCTCAGCGCGAGCTTGCCGAGGATCTGGAGCTCCGCGTGGCGTCGGGAGAGGACTTTGACGCGCTCGTGCTCCAGTACAGCGAGGACACCGGTATGCAGCATTTCGATGACGGATACTACATCACCTCCGCCTGCACGTTCCTGCCTGCCGAGATTACCAAGGCCGTCATGAGCATGAAGCCGGGCGAGGTCAAGACTGTCGAGACCTCCTATGGTATCTCGATCGTCAAGCGCTATGACCTCGTCGACAAGGCCTACGACGCCGAGCCCTACAAATCCGAGCTGATCGGAGATCTCCGCACCACCGTCAACACGGTTAAGCTCCAGAGCATCGTCTCCGGCTTTGCGGACAGCGTTATCCTCAACGAGGACGTTATAAGCGATTATCCGATCTCCGGCTGCACCGCTGACTTCTATTATTGACAGAGCCGCTATTGACAGAGCCGCCGGACGGCTTTCGGACAGAAGCCCGGAACAAGTTCTACGACACGATATTTATTGATTTACTGCGAAAGGGATGGTAAAAGTGAAAACCAAGGTCTCAACCAATGTTATAATCGGTATCCTGCTCGTAATAATCGCCATCGGATACATCGGAAATGTGTTCGAGGTCTGGCATTTCACTCTGTTTTTCCCGGGATGGTGGACGCTGTTCATCATCGTACCCTCGATAGTTGCGCTCGCTGCCAACGGATTTAAGAAAGGCTATGTTATCTGGCTTGCGGCGGGAGTGCTGCTGCTTGTCAAATGTCTGGGGATAATTCCGGACTGGCTTTCAAAGCTGCTGGCGCCGGTGCTGATACTCGCGTTCGGACTTATGATCATATTCCGCGGCAAAATTGCGGGGGAGAACGGCTCGAGCTATCTTGCGCTGTTTGCGGGACGGACGCCTAACTACAACGGCAAGAGCTTTGAGGGCGCCTGCTGCACCGCGATTTTCGGCGGAGTCGATCTCAAGCTCGGTCAGGCGGACGTCAGGGACGGCGCGGTCATCGACGCGCTGACGGTGTTCGGCGGAGTCGACGTGATACTTCCTCCCGAGGTCAACGTCGAGGTGAGCTGCCTTCCGATCTTCGGCGGCATTTCCGAGCCCAAGAACCGCGTCTACGACGAGAGCTTTCCCACAGTCAGGGTGAACGCCGTCTGCATCTTCGGCGGGGTCAGCGTAAAGTAAGCCTATTTTTTCACAATACTCAAAACAAATCGGCCGATTTCCGAATATATCGTTATAAAATCGGTCGATTTTTTATTGCTTTTTTCGGCGGACGGTGATATAATAGTATCGGGAAAAATTTTTCCGAAAAGGAGATTGATATCATGAAAGATAAATTCGTCAGCTTCGGCGAGATCATGCTCCGCCTGAAGTCCCCCGGATATGACCGTCTGTTCCAGCAGCCCACGCTTGAGGCTACCTTCGGAGGCGGTGAGGCCAACGTCGCCGTCTCGCTTGCAAACTACGGTCTCGACGCTAAGTTCGTCACCGCGCTTCCCGACAACGACGTCGGAAAGGCCTGCGAGCGCGAGCTCCGCAAGTACGGAGTCGACACCTCCGATATCGCTCACACCAAGGGCAGAATGGGTATCTATTACCTCGAGACCGGCGCCTGCCAGCGTCCCTCCAAGGTCATCTACGACCGCGAGTTCTCGTCCTTTGCCAACATCAAGGAGGGCGATTTTGACTGGAAGTCGATACTCGCCGACGCAAAGTGGTTCCATGTGACCGGCATCACTCCGGCTGTCTCCGCCGGAACCGCGGCCGAAGCCATCGCGGCGCTCAAGACCGCAAAGGAGCTCGGCATCACCACCTCCTGCGACCTCAACTACCGCGCTAAGCTCTGGAAGTACGGCAAGCGCGCCGACGAGGTCATGCCCGAGCTCGTCAAGTACGTCGACGTTGTCATCGCCAACGAGGAGGACTGCCAGAAGGCTCTCGGCATCAGCTCCTCGAACAAGCCTGAGCTCGGCGAGATCGACCTTGACTGCTACAAGGAGATCAGCGATAAGGTCATGGCTGACTTCCCGAACGTCAAGACGGTTGCGATCACTCTCCGCGAGTCCAAGTCCGCAAACCGCAACGTCTGGTCCGCCTGCATCAACGACGGCAAGATCTTCGCGCGCAGCCGCGTCTATGACATCACCGATATCGTCGACCGCGTAGGCGGCGGAGATTCCTTTGCGGGCGGTCTCATCTACGGTCTTGCTACCAAGGGCGACGCGAAGGCGGCGCTCGAGTTCGCGGTCGGAGCTTCCTGCCTCAAGCACACGATAAACGGCGACCTCAACCTCGTCTCGGTCGAGGAGGTCGAAAAGCTCATCGGCGGCGACGGCACCGGAAGAATCGCAAGATAACGATACACAATTAGCGCTGGGGAGGACTTTTTCGCGAAAAAGTCCTCCCCAGCGTCCCTTTTCAAAAAGCTCAATACAAAACACCGAGGCTTGTTTTCTGCGTGATTCTTCTAACCGACCCGATTTTACAAAATATTCATGGATTATTCTTTACTGCGTAGACTATTGGTTATATAATTAAAGCTGCACGTTAGAGCTTCTTCGCGAAAGGAATGAAAATGAATCTTAAAAAATTTACCACATTCGCCGTGATCGCGGTCTTTGCGGTCGTCATCCTCGTCTGCCTTGCGCTTAGAGCGGCGTTCGGCGCGATTTCCGGAATTATCGTCGGCGGCGTCAACGCTGCCGGAAATATCATCAGCGTCACCGACGAGGGCGTCAGCATCGCGGATTACATAAAGATCGACTCAAACGGTGTGCGTATCGGCACGAGCTCCGCTCCGATTGTCGACGTCTCCGACTCGGGCGTTAAGGTCGATCCCGAAATGGGCGGCAGCTTTGACGCTATCGACGTCACCGAGTCGGGCTTTGAGCAGTATCGCTACACCTTCGACGCAAATGTCAACCGCGCGCTTGACATTGCCGTTTCAAACTGCGACGTCGTAGTCGCAGCCGGCGAGGGCGATTCGATAATCGTCGACGTGCTCGAGAGCGAGGATTTCAGATATACGTTCTCCACGTCGAGCAACACGCTGACTGTCCGCGACTCCCAGTCGGACGCGGAGCAGCAGGAGATAAGCATTTTCGGATTTAAGCTCTCGCTCGGAGCCAAGGAGCGGAAAAATACCTACACCGGTCTCGGAATGGTCGTCTACCTGCCCGAGGGCTTTGACGGCGAGATAAGCATCTCGACCTCCGAAGGCGGAGTCAAGCTCGGGAATCTCAAGCTCGGTGAAAAGCTGTCGGTCAGCACCTCAAACGGCAATATTTCGCTTTCCAACATCGAGGCGTATGAGATCGACGCAGTTTCGACCAACGGACGGATGGAGCTTGAAAACCTCTCTGCGACCGAGATCTCGGTTTCGACCTCCAACGGCAGGATCGAGCTCAGCGAGTCGACCGCAAAGCGGCTCGAAGCGATCACATCAAACGCTTCAATTGACTTCTCGCGGCTCTTTGGCGAAAAATTCACCTTCAAGACCTCCAACGGCGACATCGACGGCTCGATACTCGGCAGCGAGAGTCTCTTTTCGATCGAGACCGTGACCGACCGCACCGCGTATCCCAAGTCGGTCGAGAATCCCAGAGCGCAGTACAGGCTCTCAGCCACAACTTCCGGCGGCGATATCAACGTCCGCTTTGTCGACTAAAGCTATGTATAAATCCAAAATGATGATAGTCGTCCGGCGCGACCTCGGTATGCGCAAGGGCAAAATCGCCGCTCAGGCAGGTCACGCCTGCGTCGAAGCGGTTCTGCGCGCTCTTGCAAAGGAGGGACGGCTCGGCGATATTGAGCTGAACGGCGGTCAGATCTCGTTAAAGCCGTCCGGCAAGCCGGATACTCCGCTCTCCGACTGGTTCAGAGACGGAGAAGCTAAGATCTGCGTCTATGTGAACTCGCTCGAGGAGCTTCTCGGCGTTCACGAAAGGCTGACCGAAGCAGGGATCATCTCCGCGCTGATCGAGGACGCCGGATGCACCGAGTTCCACGGCGTGCCAACCTACACCTGTCTTGCCTGCGAGCCGTCCCTGCCCGAGCGTATCGACCCGATAACCGGCGGTCTGCCGCTGTTCTGAACAAAAAAGCTCTCCATGGCGGAGAGCTTTTCGTTTTAAGGCAACACCGCACAATTCTAAGTGCGGAGATGCGCAGGAATTTTTTCGTCAGACACAGTAAAGAATCCGATCAGTTGCTCCGCAACTGTTAGGCAGGGTACCGCCCCTGTCAAGGATTTTTGCGAAGTATGACGGAAAAAGGGCAAGCAGATTCGCGCTTAAGGCGTCAGCCGTGAATTGTGCGGTATTGCCTTAAGCCTTTTTCAGCGTCTTTTCAGCGACGCTTCGACAAAGCCCTTGAACAGCGGGTGAGGCTTGTTCGGGCGCGATTTGAACTCGGGATGATACTGGACGCCGACGAAGAACGGGCGGTCGGTGAGCTCGACCGTCTCGACGAGCCTGCCGTCGGGCGACAGACCCGAGAGGGTCAGACCCGCATTTGTGAGAAGCTCGCGGTAGTCGTTGTTGAACTCATAGCGGTGACGATGACGCTCGGAGATCTCGCGCTCGCCGTAGCAGCGCTCCATCGTCGTGCCGGGCCTGATGACGCAGGGATAGGCTCCGAGACGGAGCGTTCCGCCCTTGTCGATATCGTTGCTCTGACCCGGCATGAAGTCGATGACCTTGTGACGGCAGAGCTCGTCGAACTCGCCCGAGTGCGCGTCGGCGATCCCGGCGACGTCCCGCGCGAACTCGATCACGGCTATCTGCATACCGAGACAGATACCGAAGTAGGGGACGTTATTCTCGCGGGCGAATCGGGCGGCGAGGATCATGCCCTCGATGCAGCGGCTTCCGAAGCCGCCGGGGACGATGATCCCGTCGAGTCCGGAGAGCGCGTCGGAATAATTGCTCTCGGTCAGCGTCTCGGAGTCGATCCAGTGGATATTCACGTCGGCGCCGA
>CACXED010000053.1 GCA_902766575.1 uncultured Ruminococcus sp.
CTGGGAGCGCTCAGCTATCAGGAGAACATTTCGCTTGCGGTCATCGTGCTCCAGCTTCTGATCCTTTTCGTGCCGGCGGCGTTTTATATGCGTCTGCGTGGAGATGATTTCCTGTCGCGGCTCCGGATAAAGCCCTTCGGACTTGAAAAGCTGCTCGCGACCGCCATAGCCGCTCTGACCATTGTCAGCGGAACGATCCTGCTGAAGCTGCTGATGCACAGCGTGGGACTTATTGACGGCGAATATTCGGTCTGGCGCTGGTATCTGAGCGGTGAGGAGACGAATATCGTCTACAATCTGCTGACCTTCTGCGTCATACCCGCAGCGGCGGAGGAGCTGCTTTTCCGGGGAATACTCTGCGTCGAATACGAGGAGAACGGAGCGCTGACCGCCGTGCTGCTGTCAGCCGGGCTTTACGCGATGTTCGGACTGAATTTCGGGTATTTTCCGATAATGCTGTTTGCCGGGCTTTGCTACGCTCTGGTCTACTATATGACCCGCAGTCTGCTCGCCGCGATGCTTTGCCATCTTTTAGTAAACGTCACCGAGCTGATAATCGGCGAAACGGTCTGGAATATCATTTCAAAGCCTCAGAGCACGGTGTTTCTGATCTTCGCTCTGGCTGGGATATTCTTACTCTGTCTCGCAAGCCTTTTTTCGGAATGTGAACGGCTCTATTACGGCTACGCGCTTCGAAACCTGAGCTCCGACGAGCTTGGCGAACAGTCGGCTGGAGCTTTTGTAAAGGCTCTGCTCGCTCCGCCCTATCTGATCGCCGCGCTGGTCTTTATCATAGCGGTAATAGGGTTTTAGAAAAGGTTCAAGAAGGAGGAATCCTTTTCCGCGGCAGTTTTCCGCGGCGAAAGATTTGTACTCAGTTATATGGATGAAAACAAAGATAAGCTCATAAACAACAAGGCTGACTCCGACGAGGTGATGGAGGAGACTATCGTCTTCAAGCGCGAGCCCGACGATATCATTATTCAGCGTCAGCCGGCTGTGCGCCAGAGGACGACTCCCGCCGAGCAGCAGAAAAAGTCCGATAATACTCAGCTCCAGGGCGGCGCAGTGATCCGTCCGCTCAAGCCGCAGCAGCCGAACCGTCCGATTCAGCAGACGGTCATTCAGCCGCAGAATCGCTCTCAGGCGCAAAGTCAGCCCCAGCGCCCGGTTCAGCAGCGTCAAGCGCAGACTCAGACCCCGCGTCCGGTAAATCAGACGCAGAGCCGTCCGGCTCAGACGATGCAGAACGTCTCACAGCAGCGTCAGGTCAATGTGAACGGGATCCAGAGTCAGTCTCAGCGTCCGGTTCAGAGCCAGCAGCGCCCGGCGCAGAGCTCTCAGACTCAGCGTCAATCGCAGCAGTCGGTGAGACCTGTTCCGACGTCGAACGGAGGAGCGGGGAATCAGCCGCCGTCAGGCTCGAATACACGCCGGACTGCCAATCAGCCCGACAATCTTCCGATACGCCGTCAGCCCGCGCCGGTCAGAAGCGAGCCGGAGGTCAACAACGACTGGGATCGCGTCGAACGTGAGGCTGAGCGCCGCGAATATGCCCGAGACACCGCGTCGAGCACGATAATGTCGGCGGTCAAAGCCGTTATTTATATTGTTTTCGTGATCGCGATCTCGGTGCCGCTGTCGATCTTTGTCATAAACACCGCCAACGACGTTTTCGCCTTTGTCAAGGAGGAAAAGATCGTCGAGGTGACTATCCCGGAATACACGACCATTGAGGATCTCGCCGACATACTCGGAGAGGCGGGCGTGATCAAATATCCGTGGGCGTTAAAGCTCTGGAGCAACGTCAAGGAAAAGAAAAACATCGAAGCCGGATATTATCCAGAATTCGTCGCCGGAACCTACGAGGTCAACACCAATCAGAATTACGACTACCTGCGCGCGACCTTCAAAAAGAGCACCAAGCGCGAGACTGTCGATATTATGATCCCCGAGGGCTATACCGTGGACGAGATAATCGACCTTCTCGTCGCAAACGGCATCAGCACACGCGAGGAGCTCATTGACGTCATCAACAACTATCCCTTCGATTACCGCTTTATCGACGAGCTGACCGTCTCGTCCGACCGCACCTACCGGCTCGAGGGCTATCTGTTCCCGGATACCTATCAGTTCTATAAGAATTCGAGCGCGGCTACGGCTATCGACAAGTTTTTACAGAACTTCAACAAAAAGTTCGCCGAGGAATACTACGACCGATGCAGCGATCTCGGTCTGACCGTCGACGAAGCGATAACCCTCGCGTCGATGATAGAAAAAGAGGCGCGCTACGCTTCGGATCTCGGAAACGTCTCGTCGGTGTTCCACAACCGACTCAAATACAAGGCTACTTTCCCGTATCTGAACTCCGACGCGACGGTCGCTTACGCGATCCAGCACGACTCCGGCTCGCGTCCCGACGATCTGACCGGAGAGGATATGGATTACGATTCGCCCTACAACACCTACACGCACAAGGGACTCCCGCCCGGACCGATCTCAAATCCCGGTCTCAACTCAATCCGCTACGCCCTTTACCCCGACGATTCGGATTACTTCTATTTCGTTTCCGACAGCTCGGGACATATGCTCTTTGCAAAGACTCAGGACGAGCATATCAAGAATATCAACATCGCAAGAGGAAATTAAATATTTATGAAATACGGATTCATCAAGGTCGCCGCCGCCTCGCCCGAGGTCGTCGTCGCCGACACTGCCGCTAATTCCGAGGCAATCATCTCAGCCGCCCGCCGCGCCGACGGGCTCGGCGTAAAGCTGCTGGTAACTCCCGAGCTGGGAGTTACCGGCTACACCTGCGGAGATCTCTTTCTCCAGAAGCGTCTGATCGACCGCGCAAGAGACGCGATAGCTCACATCGCGGAGGAGACAGCGGCTCTCGGCTGCATAGTAGTCGTCGGAGCGCCGCTGAGATTCGGAACGACGCTTTACAACTGCGCCGTCGTAATGCTGAACGGACAGATACTCGGCGTCGTGCCTAAAACCAACATCCCGAACTACAGCGAATTTTACGAGCTGCGCCACTTTTCTCCCGCTCCCGACTCAAAGGAGCTGCTGACGGTCGAGCTCTGCGGTCAGTATGTGCCGTTCGGAACAAAGCTCGTCTTCCGCTGCGAGGGTATGCCTGAGTTCGCGTTCGGCTGCGAGATCTGCGAGGATCTCTGGGTACCCGAGCCGCCGTCGGTCAGGCTCGCGCTCAACGGAGCGACGATAATCTGCAATCTCTCGGCGAGCGACGAGACGGTAGGGAAGGCTTCCTATCGCCGCGAGCTGGTCAGAAGCCAGTCGGGACGGCTGCTCTGCGGCTATATCTACGCCGACGCGGGCTGCGGAGAGTCAACGACCGACATGGTTTTCGCGGGTCACGACCTGATCGGCGAGAACGGCTCGCTGATTGCCGAGTCAAAGCCCTTTGAAAACGCCCTCGACGAGGACGGAAAGGTCGCCTGCCCGATGGTGATAAGCGAAATCGACGTGCAGAAGCTCGTTTCCGAGCGCACGAGAATCAAGACCTTTGATTCCTGCGTCGGATTTTCCGAACGGAGCGACGCTTTCGACGTCTCGTTTGAGATGGAGATCACCGACACCAAGCTCACCCGGCATTTTGAGCCGCATCCCTTCGTCCCGTCAAGCGAGACAGAACGCGCCGAGCGCTGCGAAGCGATACTCGAAACTCAGGCGTTCGGACTTCGGAAGCGACTCGAGCACGCCCACGCTTCAAGCGCGGTGATCGGCATTTCGGGCGGACTTGACTCCTGTCTCGCGCTGCTCGTCTCGGTAAAGGCGATGGATCTTCTTAAGCGTCCGCGCACCGACGTTATCGCGGTCACGATGCCCTGCTTCGGAACGACGGTCAGGACGCGCTCGAACGCCGAGCTGCTCTGCGAACGGCTCGGAGTCAGCTTCCGCTGCGTCGACATAAAAGCGGCGGTGAATCAGCATTTCAGGGACATCGGTCACGACGAGAGCAATCACAACGTCGTCTACGAGAACTCCCAGGCGCGCGAGCGCACACAGATAATCATGGACATCGCGAACGCTTCGAACGGACTGGTCATCGGAACCGGCGATCTGTCGGAGCTCGCGCTCGGCTGGGCGACCTATAACGGCGACCATATGTCGATGTACGGCGTGAACTCGTCGATACCCAAGACTCTCGTCCGGCATATCGTCAGATTCTACGCCGACACCGCCGACGATCCCGAGCTTTCGTCGGTGCTCTACGACATTCTCGACACGCCGGTCAGCCCTGAGCTTCTCCCGGCGGACGAAAAGGGTGAGATCGCGCAGAAAACCGAGGATCTCGTCGGTCCCTACGAGCTGCACGATTTCTATCTCTACTACTTCCTGCGCTTCGGCTTCGAGCCGGAGAAGATCGAGTATATCGCGAACTACGTCTTTGACGGCGTTTATGATTCGGAGACGATTCATAAATGGCTGACGAATTTTGTCAGCAGGTTCTTTGTTCAGCAGTTCAAGCGCTCCTGCCTGCCCGACGGCCCGAAGGTCGGATCGGTCACGCTCTCGCCGCGCGGAGACTGGAGAATGCCCTCCGACGCCTCGTCGAACATATTCAAGATATAACGAAAAATGCTTCATTCACTCTGAATGAAGCATTTTTGTATTAGATTCAGTCCGCGCTTCTCTCGCCGAGGATATCGCGGTATTTGCGGTAAAATTCCTCGTAGCGTCCCTCGTCGAGCGCGTCGCGTATCTTCTGCATCAGGTCGTTGTAGAAGTAGAGGTTGTGCAGCACCGCGAGTCTCATTCCGAGCATCTCCTTTGCCTTGAAAAGATGGCGGATATAGCTTCGCGAGTAGTGTCGGCAGGCGGGGCAGCCGCAGTTCTCGTCGATCGGACGCGGGTCGCGCATATATTTCTCGTTGAGCAGATTCATCTTGCCGTGCCATGTGAAAATATTTCCGTGGCGCGCGTTGCGGCTCGGCATAACGCAGTCGAAGAAGTCTACTCCGCGCCAGACCGCCTCGAGAATGTTGCAGGGAGTTCCGACGCCCATCAGATAGCGCGGCTTGTCGACCGGCATGAAAGGCTCGACGACCTCGATCGTGTCGTACATCTCCTCAGCCGATTCACCGACCGCGAGACCGCCTATCGCGTAGCCGTCGCAGTCGAGCTCGGCGATTTTCTTCATATGCTCGATGCGGAGATCTGCGTAGGTGCTGCCCTGATTGATGCCGAACAGCATCTGATTCTTATTGATCGTCTCGGGCAGGGAATTGAGCCGCGCGAGCTCGTTCTTGCAGCGCACGAGCCAACGGGCGGTGCGGTCGCATGACTTCTTGACGTAATCGTAGGGCGCGGGGTTCTCGATGCACTCGTCGAACGCCATAGCTATCGTCGATGCTAAGTTTGACTGGATCTGCATCGACTCCTCGGGGCCCATGAAAATCCGCGCGCCGTCGATGTGCGACGCGAATCTTACGCCCTCCTCGCTGATCTTACGAAGCTGCGCGAGCGAAAAAACCTGAAATCCGCCCGAGTCGGTCAACACCGGACGATCCCAGTTGAAGAATTTGTGTATGCCGCCCATGTCGCGTATCAGCCCGTCGCCCGGACGGAGATGAAGATGATAGGTGTTCGAGAGCTCGACCTGACAATGAACCTCGCGCAGATCCATAGTGGAAATTCCGCCCTTGATAGCGGCGCAGGTGCCGACGTTCATGAACACCGGAGTTTCGATGGTTCCGTGAACAGTCTCGAAACGTCCGCGGCGGGCGTGATTTTCCTGTTTTAGTAAAGTAAACATAGTTCCTCCGTTAAGTCCGTTTGAATTGACGCTCGATATTCGCTTTTGAAATCTCAAACGCCACGGGTCTGCCGTGCGGGCAGAACTTGATGTCGTTAAGGGAGAGCAGACGGTCGCAGATCCACTTGATGTGCTCGCTGTCCTCCAGATGTCCGGCTTTAATCGCCGCCTTGCAGGACGCCTGATAGAGCGCCTTTTCAAAAAGGAGCTGATTTGAGATCTCGGTGCTGCCGGTGCCGCTGGCGAGCTGACCCGCGAGAGTCTCGAGCACGCTCGGAGCGGCGTCCGGCTCGATCTGCTGCGGTATTCCCGAAACCGAGAGCTTATGCGGCGGTATTATCGTGAACTCAAAGCCGATACCGGCGATCTCGCTTTTGTGATCCTCGATCGCCTGAAGCTCGCCGGGCGTCATATCGACCTCGAGCGGCACGAGCATCAGCTGAGATACCACCGTCCGCTCGGCGAGATTCTGCCTGAGCTCCTCAAAGATTATCCGCTCGTGAGCGGCGTGCTTGTCGATGATCAGCACCTTGTCGCCCTGCTCGACGAAAACGTAGGAGTAGAACGCCTCGCCGATTATCCGGTATTTCGGCGGAGCGGAGCTGAAGATCGGGCTGTCCGACTGCTTCTGCGCTTCAGGGAGCGGAGCAGGGGCTTCGGCGATTTCGGTCTCAGCCAGGACGCGGAGCTTTTCCTCGGCGGCGCGGGCAGACTGCTTTGACGTCTGACGCCTTTCGGGACGCTCGGGACGCGGATGCCCGGTTATCGCGGCGATCTCGGGCGGCAGGGAATCATCCTCGTCAGGAGGAGGCTCAGCCGAGAAAGCCGATCCTCCGGCTCCGAGACTTTCAAGCTCGATCGGTCGCCGGCTCTTGTTGATCTCGGGAAGCTCGGCGCTGGGGCTCTGAATCGGCGGCTCGTCAGTCCTGCGCGGCGCGGTCTGAGCCTCAGAGCCGATAGAAAATATCCGCTCGAGCGCCTTTTCGGCTAATTTCAGCTCGCCCGGATCTTTGACGGCAGGCTTTGCCGCAGTGCCGTCGCTTTGCAGATTTCCGTCCTGCGGCTGATCGTCGATCGAGATCTGCCCGCGCTGGACGTTTTTCTGATTCAGATAAGGGCTTTTGGGCGCGCGGTCGTGGCTGTCGTTCAGCGGAACAAAAGCGTTTGAGAGGTTCAGCGGCTTTCGCTCGGCTCCGTCAGGCAGCTTCTGACCCGGCATGGACAGCTCGGGACGGGAGATATTGGACTCGAGCGCGCCCCTGACCGCGTAGTAGACCGACTCGAAGATCAGCTTCTCGTTGGAGAATTTTACCTCTAATTTTGCCGGATGGACGTTGACGTCGACCGTCTGCGGCGCGATGTCGATGAAAAGCACGCAGACCGGGAACCTGTCGGACGGCGAATAGGAGGTGAAAGCCTGTTCAAGCGCCGCCTGAGCGCATTTTGACTTGACGTAGCGATTGTTGATGAAGAAATTCTGATAATTCCGGTTCGCGCGGATGTTGTCCGGAGTCCCGACGAAGCCGTGGATGTGTACGCCCTCCGAGTCACGCTCGATCGGTATCATACGGTTCGCGAAGTCGCGGCCGAGCAGGGCGTAGATCGTGTTTTTCAGAATCCCGTCTCCGGCGGTCACGAATTTCGTCTGTCCGTCGATGATCAGCCGCACCGATATCTGCGGATTTGAGAGCGCGACCTTTTCGATGTTCGCAGTCACCGCCATCGCCTCGGTCTGATCCTTTTTCAGGAATTTCCGACGTGCCGGGACGTTCTCGAAAAGATTTTCAACGATGATGGTCGTTCCGTCCGAGATCGCGATCTCGGAGAGCACCGGCTCCTTGCCCGGCTCACA
>CACXED010000054.1 GCA_902766575.1 uncultured Ruminococcus sp.
AGATGCCGGGCGCGGGTGGGGTTATGCGGGGTTGTTATCTGCGAGAGATTTTACTTCTTCGAGGGGAAGCTCGGAATACTTTGCGATTTTTTCAAGTGAAAGCTCTCCTTCTGAAAGCATTATCTTTGCGACATCGACGGCTTTGTCGTGCCGCACGTCGCGGATAAGATCTTCTATCGCTCTGCTCATATTAATTAGAGCCCTCCTACGAAGACTGCTTTTCAGCAAGAGTCTTTACTTCTTCGAGAGGAAGCTTGGATGCCAAAGATATTTCTTCAAGAGACAATTTATTCAGGTCAATCAACACCTGCGCTCTTTTAACCGCATCATCGTGCAGCTCGTCGCGGATAAGATCTTCAATCAATCTGCTCATGCTTTTTATCTACACTTATGCAGGTTGATTTTGCGCGAGAGTTTTTACTTCCTCGATAGGGAGCTCGGATATCTGCGATATTTCCTCGAGAGGATATTTTTTCAAATTCAGCATTATAGTCGCGACCTCGACAGCTTTATCGTGCCGCTCGTCGCGGATTAGATCTTCAATCGCTCTGCACATATTCCTTTTGCCTCCTTCGGGTTCTTTGTAATACCGTATCCTGTCGGCGATGACCGGGCAGAGCGCTTCGTCGGCGCTCTTGCAGCTGAAATCGTGCATCAGCCTTCCGACCGGATCGTCGGTATTACGGTATGTTCCGTTCACGTAAATTATATGCGCGCCGTCGTCATATGGCGCGTTTTCGAGCTCGCGCACGCATTTGTCGATGTGATACATCGGCTTCCCAGCGCTGAATTTGTCGAACTCGTCTATGAATATCACGTACACGTCAACAAGCTCCCTGAATTCCCGCCCCTTTTCGAGCAGTCCGGAATCTATTACGCTGCCGTGATACCTCGCGCGGCGGTCGTCCGCGCCCTTGTCCGAGCGCTGAATTTCTATGTCGTAGACCTTTCCTGTGTGGTCGACCGCCTTGACGTCGAGGCGTATTGATCTTTTCGTCGCGCTGTGATACTCCACCTGCGATTTCGCGCTGACGACATCCAGGTCGTCGCGCTCGAGGATTATTCTCAGGACATAGCCGACGACTTCCGTGTCGTCGTTGAAGACGATCGACATGAAATCGTCGTCCATCAGCCTGAAATCGTCGATTATTTTCAGGTATTTGGCATATCGTTTCTGTTCTTCGGGCGTCATCCGCTCCACCGTCCTTCTTGATAATATTCTACCACAAAAACGGCGGAATGTCAAGGGGCTCGCGCGATATTCCGGACGGTTGGCTTTACCTTTTTATGCCCATCATATCGAGCACGGCGTCCTGTCTTGCGCGCATGTCGCGGTCGGCTTCCTCGCTGGTCAGGTGGTCGTAGCCGAGCAGGTGCAGAACCGAGTGCACGGTCAGGAAAGCGACCTCGCGGGTGTAGCTGTGACCGAACTCAGCCGCCTGAGCTCTCGCGCGCTCGAGGTTAAGGACAATGTCGCCGAGCATGACGGCGCCGTTCGAGCGGTCGGTGTCGGCTTCCGAGTCGTCGCCGCTCATTATCGGGAAGGAGAGGACGTCAGTCGGAGCGTCGACGTTGCGCTGCTCGCGGTTGATCTCCTGGATGCCGTCGTTGTCGGTGAAGGTTACCGAGATCTCGGCGCTCTTTCTGAAGTCCTCGTAGCTGAGCGCGGCGTAGACTGCGGCTTTGACGAGGCAGCGGAGCTCGGGGGTGACGTTTTCCTTGTCCTGTTCGTTTGAAAAATAGATGTAGTGTCTCATTGTTCGTTCTCCTGTTTTTTATGATACTGATGTGATTCTTTCTTCGCGGCGCGCTGTTTGTCGTAGTTCTCGTAGGCTAAGATGATCTTCTGGACGAGGCGGTGGCGGACTACGTCGCGCTCGGTGAAGCGGTGGACGGCGATGTCGTCGATGCCTTCGAGGATCTTGACGGCTTCGGCGAGTCCGGAGCGTTGACCCGACGGGAGGTCAGTCTGGGTGAGGTCGCCGGTGACGACGGCTTTCGAGTTGAAGCCGAAGCGGGTGAGGAACATCTTCATCTGCTCTGGGGTGGTGTTCTGCGCCTCGTCGAGGATTATGAAGGAGTCGTCGAGGGTTCGACCGCGCATGTAAGCAAGCGGGGCGATCTCGATGACGCCGCGTTCCGAGAGCCGCTGGTAGCCCTCAACGCCGAGCATTTCATAGAGGGCGTCGTAGAGCGGACGGAGGTAGGGGTCGATTTTGTTCTGGAGGTCGCCGGGGAGGAAGCCGAGCTTTTCACCGGCTTCGACCGCGGGGCGGGTGAGGATTATGCGCTCGACCTTTTTTGATTTGAGCGCGGTGACCGCCATCGCGACGG
>CACXED010000055.1 GCA_902766575.1 uncultured Ruminococcus sp.
CTCCGATCGTCTCAGAACTTTCGGGAAAAAAACAAAAAAATGATATGTTTTCTCTAAAAATCCGGCATTGACAGCGGCGGAAGTCTGTGATATAATTGAATTGTAAATAAATCGGCATACGGGCGTCCGCCGCCCGGCCGAAAGCTAAGGAAACGCTGATTTAAGCTTGTTTTCGCAAAAAAAGCCAATAAATCCAAGCCTTTTTCACGCGAAAGCTCCAATTATTCAGCTTATCCCAAAAAGGAGATTTTATCATGATCACAGCAGCAGTTATCGGATGCGGAAGAATCGCCGACGGCGCTCATCTTCCCGCGCTCTCAAAGATGGACAACGTCCGCATAAAGTACGCCTGCGACCTCATCGAGGAAAAGGCGATCGCGAAAAAGGAGAAATATCCCAAGATCGAGAATGTCATCACCGACTACCACATCGCTCTGAACGATCCGGAGGTCGACGCGGTCTGGGTGCTGACCCCGAACTACGCTCACTACACGATCACGATGGACGCTCTCAGAGCCGGAAAGCACGTTTTCTGCGAAAAGCCGATCACCGTCAGCTACGCGCTCTCGGTCGAGATGGCCGACGAAGCCGCAAAGCAGGGGAAGATCCTCAACATCGGCGTCTGCAACAGATACCACAAATCGGTCGAGACCCTGCGCGAGTGGGTCGCGGCGGGTAAATTCGGAAAGCTCTATCACGTCTACTGCTCGTTCCGCTCCTTCCGGTCGATACCCGGGCTCGGCGGCGCGTTCACGACCAAGTCTCAGTCGGGCGGCGGAGTGCTTATCGACTGGGGCATACACTTCCTCGACCTGATACTCTACATCCTCGGCGACGCCAAGATCGAAACCGCTACCTGCGACGCCTACAGCGAGATGGCAAAGGACATGAAGTCCTACAAATACCGCGGAATGTGGGCTGAGGACACCTCCGACGTCGAGCACGGCACCAACGACGTCGACGATTTCATCACCGGCTACGTCCGCACCGACAAATCGAGCATCTCCTTCAACGGCGCGTGGGCTCAGAACCTCGACAAGAACGAGATGTTCATCGACTTCCTCGGCGACAAGGGCGGCGCGAGACTGACCTACTGCGGGCTCTTTGAGTTCTGCAACGGCGAAACTCTCGAGACCGAGCATCCGCAGTACGATATCCCGGATATGTACCTCTGCGAGGACAGAGCGTTCGTCGAGTCGCTCGAAACCGGCGTCAAGAACCGCAGCTACATCGACAACATCCTCGAGAGCATGAAGCTCCTCGACGCGCTCTACCAGTCGGCTGACAGGAAAGAGGAGATCCGCTTCTGATGAAAAGGATCGGCTTCATCGACTATTATCTCGACGAGTGGCACGCGAATAACTATCCCGCGATGATCGCCGCCTATAACCGGAAAAACAGCAGCGATTATCAGCTCGCCTGTGCGTGGGGAGAGATCGACAATCCGAGCGGCGGGCTTTCGAACAGGGAATGGTGTGAAAAATTCGGCGCGGAGCTCTGCGGCTCGATAGAGGAGGTCTGCGAGCGCTCGGATCACGTCATAATCCTCGCGCCGTCGGATCCCGAGCGGCATCTCGATTATGCCGGGAGGGTCTTTGCCTGCAAAACGAGCCCTTATATCGACAAGACCTTCGCTCCCGACTGTAAGACCGCGAAAGCCATCTTCGACCTTGCCGGGAAAAATAGGGTGAAATTCTTCTCGAGCTCTGCGCTCCGCTACGCCGACGAGCTTTCCGGGTACAATGGCGACGCCCGCTCGATCTCCCTCACCGGCGGAGGTTCGAATTTCGACGAGTACATAATCCATCAGCTCGAAATGGCGGTGAAGTGTCTCGGCGTCGGAGCGGAGTCGGTCAGATACGAAAAATACGCCGATCAGGAGTACGCCGAAGCTACTTACGGCGACGGCAGACACGCAAGGCTGTTTTTCGCGCCGTGTATGCCCTTTACCGCGGCAGTCGCGGGCTCGGACGGAAAAAGCTCTTATTATCAGATAAATTCGCCCTATTTTGACAATCTGATTGCCGATATCATCCGTTTCTTCGAGACCGGAGAGCCTTCCTTCGACTCCGCCGAGACCCTCGAGGTCATGAAGCTCCGCGAGGCGGTCATAGCCGGAAAATCGCGGCCCGGCGAGCGGATCAGACTGTGAGCCCTGCCTTAACCTCGCGAGTCAATCAAATCGGAAAAAAGCTGCTGTGCAAAGGTGCGGCAGCTTTTTCGCGTCTGATGGCAGATCGTGGGGGCTTGACATATCGTCCGGGAGATGCTATAATACAGATATAGAATAAATATGACCGGAGGAAGATAAAAATGCCGCTGCTTATGATAGTTGAGGACGACCGGACGCTCAGAGAGGGACTTTGCCGGGCGCTTTGCGACGAGTATGAAACGGCTCCGGCGTCCGGAGTGAACGAAGCCCGGGCGCTTGTCGGGAGGCTCACGCCCGATCTTGTGCTGCTCGACTGCGAGCTGCCCGACGGAAACGGGATAGATCTCTGCCGCGAGCTGACGAGATCTCTGACCGCGCCGATAATATTTCTCACCGTCCTCGACTCGGAGCTCGACGAGGTAGCGGCGCTCAGAGCCGGAGCCTGCGATTTCATCCGCAAGCCCTTTTCGCTGATGGTGCTGAAGGAGCGGATCAGAGCGGCGCTCAGGCGCGGCTCGTCGCCGAACGAGATCTATGAGGACAGGCTCTATCGCTTCGATTTCACCGGGATGCGCTATACCGTCGGACACAGCGAGGTGCAGCTCAGCGCCGCAGAGCAGAAGCTGCTCCGGGCGCTGACCGCCAACCGTCGCCGGGTGGTTCCGAGGGCAAGGCTCGCCGAGCTGCTCTGGGGCTGTTCGTCAGAGTATGTAGACGAAAACGCGCTTTCGGTGACGGTGAAAAGACTCCGGGCAAAGCTCGGAGCCGGATGTATACAGACGGTCTACGGGCTCGGCTATCTCTGGGAGGGAGAAGATTGAATCATGCGGACAGAATCAATTAAAGCTGCCGTCGGACGGCTCGTTTCATGACCGCGGCGTTTATAGCGGCTCTGCTTCTGATATCGGCGGGCTACAGAGTCGTCTCGCTCTATGACCGCGGAGCGGTATGGCTGTATTTGTATATCGCGGCTGTGTGTCTCTGCTTCTGCGCTTTCGCTGTCCTTGAGCGCAGAAAGCGAAAACGGACGGAGGAGCGCATCGAGCAGATCTTCTTCGATAAGACTGCGCCCGGAAAGCCGCCGGTTTCCGAGGACGAGCTCTCTTTGCTCGAAAGGCGGGTGCTGCTTTACCGACGGCAGGAGGAGACCCGGGAAAAGCGGCTCTCCGAGGGGTATGCGAATTTAGCGTCGCTCGTGTCGGATATAGCCCATCAGACGAAAACCCCGCTGTCGGCGATAAGGCTGAACGCCGAGACACTGTCGCCGTCGCCCGAGGCTGAACGGATACGCGCTCAGAGCGTCAGGCTGACCTTCCTCATCGACGCGCTGACAAGGCTCTCACGCTGCGAGAGCCGGCTCATCGAGGACAATCTGAGACCGAGGCGCGAGCGGCTCGGTGAGCTCGTGTGCAGCGCCGTCAGCGACGTCTGGAGCTTTGCCGGGACAAAGAGCGTAAAGCTCGAGTGCGACGTCCCGGACGGGCTCGAGGCGTATTTCGATCTGCGCTGGACGTCGGAAGCGCTGTTCAACCTGCTCCACAACAGCGTGAAATACTCGCCGACGGGCGGGACGGTCAGGATAAAGGCGCGCAGCTACGATATGTTCGCCCGCGTCGACGTTTCCGACGACGGTCCCGGAGTCCCCGAAAAGGAGCGCAGCGATATCTGGAAGCGCTTTTACCGCGGCGGGAACGCAGTCGGCGACGGAGTGGGTATCGGGCTCTATCTCACTCGGGAGATAGTCCGGCGTCAGGGCGGACGGGCGCTGCTGTCGGACGAGGGCTTTTCGATATTTCTTCCGATTCAGCCGATCGGTCCGCAGTACGGCTCACAGCAGCTCGGATTATGACCGAAACGTAAGATTTTGTCACGCTCCTGAAAGTTTTTCGCGATATAATAAAATTAACGGGACAGACTTTACTCTCCCGCAGAAAAAATCTCAGGAGGAAAGCTATGATAATCAAAGCCAAGGATCTCACGCGGGTCTATGAGAACGGAGCGCAGAGCCTCTGCGCGCTCGATAGTGTGAACCTCTCGGTCGAGCGCGGCGAGTTCGTCTCGGTGGTCGGGACGAGCGGCAGCGGAAAGAGCACGCTGCTCCATCTGCTCGGAGGGCTCGACCGACCGACGCGCGGCAGCGTCGCGATCGACGGAGCCGAGCTCTACGCGATGAAGCCCGACGCGCTCACGGTGTTCAGGAGACGCTACATCGGCTTCGTATTCCAGAGCTATAATCTCATCCCCGGGCTGAACGTCTGGGAGAACGTGACGCTGCCGCTGGGGCTCGACGGCATAAAAGCCGACCGGGACGAGACAGAGTCGCTGCTTTCGTCGCTCGGGATCTACGACAAGCGCTTTTCCATGCCGTCCGAGCTCTCGGGCGGTCAGCAGCAGCGCGCGGCGATCGCCCGGGCGCTGGCGGCTAAGCCTCACGTCCTGCTCGCCGACGAGCCGACCGGAAATCTCGACTCAAAGACCGGACTTGAGGTCATGCTGCTGCTCGGGAAGCTGAACGAGGAGCTGTCGCAGACGATAGTCATGATCACCCACAACGAGGAGCTTGCGCAGATGACGGCGAGACGGATCCGCATCGAGGACGGCAGGATCGTCTCCGACAGCGGGGAGGGAAGATCATGAGCGGCGTCATTCCAAGGCTCGCCCTGAAGCGGCTGAGCTCCCATCGGCTCAGGACAGCCGTCACCGCATTTGCGGTCGTGCTGACGTCGGTATTGTATATGACCGTTCTGAGCATCGCGTGGTGCATAGCCGACTCGGTGCAGCTCTCAAGGCAGCTTGCGACCGGCTCGGACTTTCACGCGCAGCTGCCGCAGAGCGGCTTTGCGCTCACGCCGACCGAGCTTCTGAGAAGGGTCGGCTCCTCGCCCGACGTGGACGAGGCTTACATTCTGTCTTTCAGCGGCAGTTTCAGGTCTGAGTTCGATACCGACGCGAAAAGCGCCAGGGAGATCGTGCTTGCCGACCGCGAGTCGGTGATGAAGCATCTTTTCCTCAAAAAGACCAAGGGACGCTTTCCATCGGCTCCGGACGAGATCATGCTCTGCGAGGAGGTCTATCCCGGGCTCTCGGTCGGAGACCGGATCGGCTTCAGGTTCATGACAGGCGAAGCGGCGGGCGGACGGGAGCTTGAGCTTGAGGTCTGCGGCTTTTTTGTCAGCGATGCGGATTTTGATCTGAACGGCGTCATGCGCTGGGACGAGACGCTTGACGGCGAACTCTTTTCAGGCGCCGATATAATGATCAGCTTCCACTCCTCAATCGACATCGAGGGACAGCTTGATGAGCTTGAGGAGAGCCTGTCGCAGTATCTTGAGCCGGGCGGCAAAGCGTCGGGAACCGTGAACTACGCCTTTCTCGGAGCGGATATACGGAGCTTTTTCACCGCCGGGAATATAGCTCTGATCATTATGATCACCGCGGTGCTGTTCTTCGCTTCTTTTCTGCTCATCTACAATATCTATTCGATAGCGCTGACCCAGGATATGCGCACGATGGGACTGCTCGGAGTTATCGGAATGACTTTCCGGCAAATGAGAGCGCTGATCACTTTAGAGGGGCTTATGATCTCAGCTGCGGCGATACCGCTCGGACTGATCGCGGGGTATTTCATCGGCTTCAGGGCGCTGACGCCGGTCTTTATGAGCATGAGCGGAGAGGAGCTGCCCTATCGGTTCAACAGCCTGATCGCGGTGATCAGCGGCGGGCTGACGCTGTTCACGCTGCTCTTTTCGGCTACCCGGCCGATAAGGAGGATCAAAAAGCTGACTCCGGTGCAGTCGGTGAGCGAGAGACCTCTGCCGACAAAGCGCGAGCGCCAAAGAGGCTCGATGAACTCGCCCTCGCCGCTAAAGCTCGCCGCGGCGTCGATCAGCCGCAGCAAGGGCAGAACGGCGGTCACAGCGCTTTCGGCGGCGCTGTCGGTGCTGCTGTTCACGGTGGTCGGAGCGATCTCGGGCGGCGTCCGGGAGTATATCCTGCGCGACATGGGGATGTTCGATTTCGAGACAAGGCTCGAATGTGAGGTCGAAAAGATCTACGCCGACGGCAGGAGAGTAACCGATACCTCCCGCGCCGATTTCAACGGAGTGATCAGCCGTCAGATCATTGACGGGATCGAAAAGCTCGATTCGCTGTCCGAGATCCATGAGATCCGCAGCGCAAAGGTAACGGCAAAGGGCTCGAGCCGTCTCAGCGAGACGATACGCGCGTACCGGGATCAGTCGTCCTACAAGCTCTCCGACCCGCTCATCGAGGCGATGGAGGGCAGCATCAGCGCGGTCGTGGTCGGAGTGCCAGACGAGCTCTGCCGGTACATAAAGGTCGGAGAGAACGAGCGCGGCGAGCCGGTTTATTACGACGGCAGCGAGCTCTACGACGGCAGGCACGTCCTTTCGGTAGGCGGCAGCATATCGCAGTACAGCGGGAGCTCCGGCTTCAACGGAGTGCATCTCTACGACGGTGATCTGCTCTCGTCCGACTCGATGAAACGGGATTACGAGGTCATTTACTGCGAGGTCTACGGCTCAGCCGCGCTGCGCAGACTCTGCGTCCTGACGCCTGACTTTTACGAGGCGATGTTCATACTGCCGATGAGCGTTTTCTCGGAGGAATTTCCAAACGCCGAGACGGTCACTCTGCTGATGAACGCCAAGGAGGGCAGGGAAAAGGAGCTTGAAAGCGAGGTCGAAAAAATAGTCGACGGCTATGTCTGGTTCGTCGAGCCGAAAAATAATTACGAGATACGTCTGAGAGGCAGGATCGACGAGATGCGGGAGCTCGACGAGCGGCTGACGGCGATCAACCTCACCGGCGGAGTCCTGTGCGGGATAATCCTGCTCATCGGAGTAATGAATATGGTGAACTCGTCGCTGACCTCGGTTATCCACCGGCGGAGAGAGTACGCGATGCTCGAAGCGGTCGGAATGACCGAAAAGCAGCTTCGGCTGATGATCATTTTTGAAAACGCGGTCGGAGCGATAGCGGCGCTAATAGCGCTTACGCTCGGTTCGGTGCTGTCGCGGGCTGTGGTCATCGCGTCATTCGGGATCGACGCGGGCGGATTGTCGCTGTCCGCTGTGATAGCTCTTGCGGTGATGATAATCGTATCCGCCGCGGTTTCGCTTGTGAGCTTCTATATCATATCGGAGCTTCCGGTCACTCAGAGACTGCGCGAGGAGTAATTTTTTGCATGAACCTTGACACCCGCCGCATTTTGTGATATAATAGCAGCAAAGCGGCGTCAGCCGCTCGGAATCATTGAATGGAAGGTAACGGTGACGACAGCTTTGAAAATGGTGCTTCTAACCGCGCTCGGAGTCGGAGGCGCGACGGTGATCGGTTCAATTATCGGCTTTGCTTTCAAAAAGATCTCGCATAAATTCAGCGATATAGTGCTCTCGTTCGCAGCGGGAGTCATGCTCGCGGCTGCGGTGTTGGGACTGATACTTCCGTCGCTTGAGTACGGAGGAAAATTCGGGCTGATCACGACGATTGCCGGGATATTCGCCGGAGCGGTCTGTCTCAGTCTCATCGACAGGCTCGTGCCGCATCTGCACAAGCTCGCGGGAGTCGACACCGAGACACACGAGCACAACGCGGCGCTGAGCAAGGTGCTGCTCTTTGTCACGGCGATAGCGATACATAATCTGCCCGAGGGGATCGCCGCCGGAGTCGGCTTCGGCTCCGGGAGCCCCTCTGAGGCGCTGCTGATAGCCGGAGGCATCGCGCTCCAGAATATTCCGGAGGGCATGGTCATCATAGGACCGATGCTCGCCGCCGGAGTCAAGCCGGGGAGAACCTTTCTCTGCGCGCTGGCGACAGGGCTGATCGAGGTGGTCGGGACGCTGCTCGGCTACTTTGCCGTGAGCGTGGCTTCGGCGATACTGCCTTTCGCGCTCGCCTTTGCCGGAGGGACGATGCTCTATGTGATCAGCGACGAAATGATACCCGAAACTCACGCTCACGGCTCGGAGCGCGGAGCGACCTACGCGCTGCTCGTCGGCTTCTGCGTGATGCTGATCTCGGACGTGCTGCTCGGATGAGCGATAAGGAATTTCAGGCTCGGAGAGGGCGCCGCACATCGGATGCGGCGTTCTCGTTTTTTAATGGGAGCCCCGTCAGCCGGACAAGTTTTTTTAGCAATAAGGAATAAGTTGTGTTCAACCGAAATAAACATATGTGTGTGGCCGCACAGGACAGCTTCCGACTTTAGAAACAGTTCATATATCCTTTACAAATAATAGATTGACAGCCGATATCAAGAAGCATATAATTATTATATATTGCTTATTTTGGCTTCCATTATTTATAATATTATGCAAAATGCCGGAAAAAACGTCCGAATAAATACCCGATTTGTACAGCATTGAACGATCATACAGGTAATCATTCAAATATTACTTTTTACGGCGGGAGGAGAGCTCATGACCGAGAGAGAGCTTAGGCGGCTCAGCCGCGCAGAGCTTATCGAGCTGCTCATCGAGCAGATGGAGGAAAACGAGAGCCTCAGAAAGCTGCTGAAAAAGGCGCAGGAGAAGATAGAACAGCGCGATATCGCGATAAGGAGCACAGGTTCGATCGCAGAGGCGGCGCTGAAGCTCAACGGCGTATTTGAAGCGGCGGACAGAGCCGCTAAACAGTATCTCGACAGCGTTCGCGCTATGGCCGGGGAGGAAAAAATCGGTGAAATCGAAGCAATCGAAGCAGCGGATAAATCCGGAGCTCCCGACGATAGATCAGCTGAAGACTGAACTCGGCAGGGAAAAGTACAAAAGGCGTTACAGAAGCGTTTTCCGCAGCACAATTTACACTCTGATAGTAGTGGCTGCAGCCGCAGTCCTGCTGGCTACGGTATGGATGCCGGTGCTGCAGATCTACGGAGGCTCGATGTCTCCGACGCTCAGCGAGGGCGATATCGTACTTGCGATAAAGGGCTCGGATATCAAAAACGGAGAGCTTGCGGCGTTCTATATAGGCAATAAGATACTCGTAAAGCGCTGCATAGCGCTTCCGGGACAGACAGTAGAGATTGACGAAAGCGGGAACGTCACTGTCGACGGAGAGCCGATCGACGAGCCCTATCTGACCGAAAAGGCGCTCGGCGACTGCAATATCGAATTCCCGTATCAGGTTCCCGACAACAGATATTTTTTCCTCGGCGACCGCAGGACGACCTCGGTTGATTCGCGCAATACGTCGGTGGGATGTATATCTGAGGAGCAGCTTATAGGAAAGATAATTTTCCGGGTCTGGCCGCTGTCCGGATTCGGAGCAATGAATTGACGAACTGGTGATGAGCATATGAAGAAATTCAACGAACCGCGCGGCAGACCGGGCACGCGGAGCAGGGAGAGGCGACGAGGTATCATCGTCACAGCGATGTCGGTGATCGTAGCGCTGTGTACGGTCTATGTGATGATACTTCCGGCGCTGACTCTGGAGGAAACGCCGATCTGCGGGCTTGAGGAGCACACTCACATCGACGAATGCTATGCCGTCATAGAACCGGAGACCGGGAGCGCTGACTCAGAGGAGCCCGACGCCGAAGTCAGCGGCGAGGTTAGCTCAGATTCCGCAGAATCGACCGAAGGCGGGACAGAAACAGAAGCCGAGCCGGTAAGAAAGCTGATCTGCGGCCTTGAGGAGCACACTCACACCGACGAGTGCTATCCGGAAGCCAAATCCTCCGAGTCGGAAGAAACTACCAGCGGTGAAGAAACTACCGACGGTGAAGAAACTACTGGCGGCGAGGAAACTACTGGCGGCGAGGAAACTACCGTCGGTGAAGAAACTACTGGCGGTGAAGAAACTACCGACGGTGAAGAAACTACTGGCAGCGAAGAAACTACTGTCGGTGAAGAAACTACCGACGGTGAAGAAACTACTGGCAGCGAAGAAACTACCGACGGTGAAGAAACTACTGGCAGCGAAGAAACTACCGTCGGCGAAGAAACTACCGTTAGCGAGGAAACTACTGTCGGCGAGGAAACTACTGTCGGCGAGGAAACGACTGGCGGCGAAGAAACCACTGTCGGCGAGGAAACTACCGTTAGCGAGGAAACTACCGTTAGCGAGGAAACTACTGGCAGCGAAGAAGCTCCCGACAGCGAGGAAAACGACGCATCGACGGATGATACTGAGGTCAAGGATGATAAACCCGAAAGCGAGCTGACTCCCGTGGAGCGGCTCAAAGCGCTGATCGCCGCGATACCGTCTGCCGATGAGCTCTACAAGCTCACAGAATCCGATGAGGAGCCCTCCGAGCCGGATGCTCTGCGGGCGCATCTCGAGGATGTCGCGCAAAAGGCAAAGGAGATCCTTGAGGAATATCAGGCGCTCTCCGACGAGGATCGGGAAAAGCTCGGCGATCTCGGCTGGCTGAACGAGATTATTGAGCTGCTGAGTGAAAGCGAAGAAAAAACTGATGAAGCCGCGCTCGAAAAAGCGTATAATGAGTTTGCCGCTGAGGTCGAAGCGCTCGAACAATCGGCTGAGAACGGCGACGCGGATGAGCTCACAGAGTCAGCGGAGGAGCTGCTTGAGCTTCTCAGAGCCGCTCACGATAAAAAACAGCTGAGCGACGAGGCTTACAGCGAGCTTTGCGGACGGCTCGAGGCTCTGATTGCCGTTGATCCGAACACTATCGCCGAGGCTGCGCATGGAACAAACTGGATGACTCTGCGGGACAGCGGATGGTTCGAGGAATTCAGCAGCTGGGGAGATTCGTATTCGACGGAAACTGCGGATTATTCACTGAAACGCACGGCACCTCTGAACGAAGCGGGCACGGCGGATAATAATGCCAAACCGTCGGATGTGCAGGTTGATGAGCGCGGCGGAACGAATACTTCCGATGACAGAAGCGTTACGGTAAGCAAGACGATATCCGGAACTGACCTTGAAAATGTGTTCGACATCACGCTGCAGGTTCAGACATCGATGAATGTTTCCGAGGTTATACAAGAGCCGGATATGGCGGTCGTAATCGTAATGGATATTTCCAATACGATGAACTCAAACTTCGGTGGCGTTACAAGATACGCGGCGGCTATGACAGCAGCTGAGGATTTCCTTGATCAGTTTGCGGCTAATAACTCGCTTGGAATCAGTAAAATCGGTTATGTTGCTTTCAATACAGATGCGCATCAAATTTTTGGTTTACAGGCTTGCTCAACTCAGGATCAGGCAAATGCGTTGAAGAACACAATGCGCTCGCAGACTGGACCAATTATAAACGCACCTGGATATAAGGATGCCCATAACCGCTTCACAAACGTTGAAGCCGGTCTTGCAATGGCTGCTGATATGTTGAATGGGGTATCAAACAAGAACAAGTTTATAATTTTCTTGAGTGATGGATTCCCTACAACTTATATAAGCAGCGGATATAGCGGCTATGACCCGTATGATTCTACTGGAAGATTCTACGACCATGTACTGAACAAAAAATGTCTATACGGCACCAGTTACAGTGATGAAGCTGCTATCCGTGCAAGAAAAAAGGCAGCAGCTATCAAAAATTCCGGAACAACCATCTTCTCAATCGGTGTTGATGTTGCTGGACAGACGATACAGGAATACATCACACAGAGTGAAAATGCGAGTGGGCATTCGGTCGTAGACCGCACCGGAACGACCTATGAAATTGGTGACGCAAGCAGTACAGAAGCGTACAAAAACTGGCTACGCGACAGCATAGGCTCCGGGTATTACTACGACAGTACGGATTCGGCGGGATTAGCAGATGCTTACAATCTGATTTTTGAGACAATCAAGCAGCAAGTCGCAGCCGGCTCTGTTGCCGACTGGGTTGCAAGCGATCCTTTGCCAGTAACCAGTTCTCCAGATAAGGTTGAATTTATTGGATTCTACAACAAGACTCCAGCATTGGTAAGCGGAGATTTGTCAGGTTCATTCACTGAGGGTGGAGAAAACACAGCTTCGTTTATTACTGCAAAAACATCAATCAGCTGGGATTTGAAGAACTCCGGCTATACCACAACAACCTCCGGCGGCACAACGACATACACCTATCAGCTTGTCTATCGTGTGCGGCTGAAGAATGAAAACAGTGGTTTCACTGAAAACAAAATCTACCCGACCAACGACACAACGACGCTGCAATATCGTACAGTTGGAGGAACGGACGGAAATCAAACGGTTTCTGACCCAAAGACAGTAAACTTCCCAATCCCATCGGTTCATGGATATCTCTCCGAATTGTCATTCCAAAAGGTTGATCAATACGGAAATCATTTAGCGGGCGCGGAGTTTATGTTGAGCCACGATACACAAAATTGTAGTATCTGCCGCGGCGATGGAACTCCGGTCGGAATTGATGATGTGAAAGCAACATCCGATGAAAACGGAGCTGTCAAATTTGAAAACATCCCATCCGGTCACAAATATACGCTCACGGAAACCAAAGTTCCGGACGGTTATGTGGCTATCCCAAATACTTATTCCGTTACGGTTGCATATGACAATATCACAGTGACTGTCAAAGACGCAAACGGAAATCACGTAGAGTGGAATGGCGAAATCGTCAACAACGTTTACTACGAGCTTCCTCAGACCGGAGGGCGAGGGACGACGATGTATACCGTAGGAGGGCTGACGCTTGCAGTCAGTGCGGGCGCGCTCTTATTGTATAAACTGCGCAGAAAGGAGCGGTCATAGCTTCAAACTGCCAAAGCGCACTCGCACAAACACAAATCCCAAATTAAGAAAGGAAAACTGACATGAAACGATTCAAGAAACTTGCCGGCTTGATGCTGGCGCTGGTCATGGTGCTCGCCATGGCGCTCCCGGCGTTAGCGACTCAGGAAGGCACGCTGACCGGGGGATCGATCACCATCAACGACGCTGTTCCGGGGCAGACCTACAAGGCTTACCAGATACTTTATCTGGAAAGCTACAATAAGGATGCTGGTGCTTATGCTTACAAGGCTAACAGCGCATGGGAAACATGGCTTAAATCGCAGACTACATATGTTAGCATTGACGCTCAGGGCTATGTAACATGGGTTGAGGGAGCTGATGCCGCTGCTTTTGCAAAGCTCGCACAGGTTGAAGCTGCAAAAATGACAGCAGACGCAAGTGCTACAGCTCCTGCCGCTGAGGAGGGTAAAACATACTCGACAGTCCAGTTTACAGGACTTAACCTCGGTTATTACCTCGTGGACACCACGCTCGGTACGCTGTGCTCTCTTAATACTACCAATCCTAATGCTACCATAGAAGAAAAGAACGAAGTTCCGACCAACGTCAAGACCGTCGAGGAAGATTCTACCGGAAACTACGGCGAGAAGAACGACGCTGACATCGGTCAGACCGTAAACTTCAAGAGCACCATTACCGCTCAGGCGGGCGCGGAGAACTATGTGTTCCATGATACTATGTCTGCCGGACTGACCTATACTGGTGTTACCGGAATCACTTTGAATGGAACGGCTGTAGACGCATCAAAATATACTGTTGTTACTGAGGGCTTGACCGACGGCTGCACCTTTGAAGTTCGTTTCACTCAGGCGTTCTGCGACACTCTTAAAGCTAACGATCAGATCGTTATCAGCTACACCGCAACTCTTAACGAAAACGCTGTAATCGCTGGCGAAGGCAACGCCAACACCAGCAAGGTAAGCTACGGCGACAGCAGCAATACTAAGTATACTCCTGACAGCCAGACAAAGACCTACACATGGAATGTTGACGTATTCAAATACACTAATAAAACAACGACTACCGATGAAGAAACAAAGACTGAAGAAGTTGCCCTTGCCGGTGCAAAATTCACGTTGAGCAAGAATGCTAACGGTACCTATCCCATCGCGCTTGTATCCGAGGGTAACAACGTCTATCGCGTCGCCAAGACCGGCGAGACCGGAACCGTTACCGAAATCACCACTGATGCAACTGGTAAGTTCACCATCAAGGGTCTTGACGCCGATACTTATTATCTCACCGAGACCGCAGCTCCTGCCGGATATAACAAGCTCGCAAGTGCTGTGACTATCGTAATCGGCGAAAACGGAGTTGTCAACGGTACTACTGAAGCTCCTCAGGGCGTTGATGAAGTCAAGGTTCTCAACCAGACCGGAACAATTCTTCCCTCGACCGGCGGCATAGGCACGACTATCTTCTACGCAGTGGGCGGAGCGCTTGCGGTCGGAGCGGCGATACTTCTCGTCGTGAAGAAGCGCATGAAGAACTGCGACTGACAACACAGAGCTCCAACCCTGTGACCGCTGACCGAGTCAGGAGAAATCCGCGTGAAAAATGTAAAGAACAAAAGCTATGTTTCAACGGTGATCCTACTTGTCATACTGCTCTTAGGGATAGCTCTCCTGCTCTACCCGACAGTAAGCGACTATTACAACTCTTTCCATCAGACCAAGGCTATCGCCGGATACACTGAGGAGCTCACACATATCGACGAGGACAGGTACGCCGAGCTCTGGTCAGCCGCTGAGGCTTACAACGCCTCGCTCGTCGGACGCGATAACGATTATCTGCTCTCCGACGAGCAGAAGGCGCAGTACGATGAGCTCCTCAACGTCTCCGGAACCGGCATCATGGGCTATATCGAGATACCGACGCTGCGCTCGACACTGCCGCTCTATCACGGCACCGACGAAGCCGTTTTGCAGATAGCCCTCGGGCATCTCGAATGGACGAGTCTGCCGGTCGGCGGCGAGAGCACTCACTGCGTCATCTCCGGTCACCGCGGTCTGCCGAGCGCCAAGCTCCTGACCGATCTCGACCGGCTCGAGCCCGGCGATGTGTTCATGCTCTGTATCCTCGACAAGGTGTTGACCTACGAGGTCGATCAGATCAAGATCGTCCTGCCGAGCGATACCGAAGCGCTGAAGATCGTCGAGGGCGAGGATTACTGCACGCTCGTGACCTGCACGCCCTACGGTATCAATACCCATCGGCTGCTCGTCAGGGGGCATCGCATCGAAAACGCGGAGGAGGCCCGGACGGCTGTCGTCACTGCCGACGCGATCCAGATCGACCCGCTGATAGTGGCTCCGATCGCGGCGATACCGATACTGCTTCTGCTTTTGATAATTATTCTTCTGCCGAATCACCGGCAGACAAAGCTCAGACCCAAGGGAGGTGAATACGATGAAGATATATAAACGCCGGCTGAGCCTGCTTTTGACGCTGATTTTCTGCCTTGCCGCGCTGATCCTGCCGACCATGGCGATCGACGCCGACAGAGACGTCAGTCTCACTGTCGTCTATAAGGACGGACGGCTTCCGATCGAGAACGCGGAATTCAATATTTACCTCGTCGCCCGGGCTGACGCGGACGGACGGCTCGAATTCACCGACAGCTTTGCCGACTGCGGAGCCGATCTCGGCGATACCGACGCCGGATCGTGGCGCAGACTCGCGTCGACGCTCAAGGGCATAGTCCGACGGGACGGCATCGCGCCTTCCGACAGTACTGTCACAGACGGCGACGGCCTCGCCCGATTCCCGAGCGGGGATTTCAGCCTTGAGCACGGACTTTATCTCGTCGTCGGCGAGCGCTGCGTTCAGAACGGCAGATTTTATCTTTCTTCATCCTTCATGGTAATGCTTCCCGAATACGACTCCGAATCCGGAGAGTGGCTTTACGCCGTGACTGCCGACGCAAAGCACAGCTCCGACAAAATCCCCGAATTTCCGCAGACGATCACCCGAAAGGTGCTCAAGGTCTGGAAGGACGAGGGGAGCGCCGACTCGCGTCCCGAGGAAATAGAGGTCAGCCTGCTCTGCGGCGGAGAGGTTTACGACACCGTGACCCTCAGCGCCGATAACAACTGGCGATACAGCTGGAGCGGGCTTGACAGCACTCTCGACTGGACGGTCGCCGAGGAAAAGCTCGACGGCTATACCGTGGAGGTCTCGCTCGAGGGAATAACTTTCGTCATCACGAATACCCGCACCGTGCCCGAAAAGCCTCCGGAGACCACTTCTCCCGACACCGAGACTGCTCCGCCCGACGGAACCACGCCGGAGGATACTACGACTCTCCCGCCGGACGAGACGCATCCGTCAACCACCGAACCTGACGTCACAACGGCTCCCGAGCCTGACGTCACTTCTCCGACCGAGGAGACGACCGGAGCTCCTTCTCCCGACGAGCCGGTTCTGCCTCAGACCGGACAGCTCTGGTGGCCGGTGCCGGTGCTCGTTTCGGCAGGTCTGGTGCTCATCATCGCCGGAATAATCGCCGTAAAGGCCCGTGAAGAATGAGCCGCGGCGGGAAAAAGGGCTTCGGCCCGATACTGATAAACATAGGGCTGCTCCTTATCGTAGCGGCCCTTTTGCTGACCGGATACAATCTCTGGCGCGAGTACCGCGCTATGGAAAGCTCCAGACAGGTCATGATCCGGCTCGAGGCCTGCATACCGAAAAAAGCTCAGAGCGATCAGCCTGCCGATACGGCGGTCATCGCGGACGAGCCTGACTCTGCCGTAATTAGCGAACCGCCGCGCGAGCCTGAGATCCCCGACTATGTGCTGAACCCCGATATGGAGATGCCGGAGACCGAGATCGACGGCGAGGAATATATCGGCGTTCTGCGACTGAAGCCGCTCGGGCTCGAGCTTCCGGTGATCAGCGAGTGGAGCTATCCGCGTCTGAAGCTGGCGCCCTGCCGCTACAGCGGAACGGCGTATAAGGAAAATCTGATAATCGCCGGACACGACTACCGCTCGCATTTCGGACGGCTCAAGGAGCTGCGCGCCGGAGACGCGGTGGAGTTTGTCGACATTGACGGCAACCGCTTTGTCTATGAGGTCTCGGAGCTGCTGACCATTCAGCCCGACGACGCTGAGGAGCTGAATAGCGGCGAATGGGAGCTGACGCTGTTCACCTGTACGCCGGGCGGACGCGAGAGACTGGCTGTCCGCTGCCGTCTTGTGCTCGAGGACTACGGAACCGACTGAGAGACAGGCTCTCCGGGGGGAAAGACCCCCGGAGGGCTTTTTTCTTTTATGTAATTTACCGTCCCGGACAGCTCGGAAAGCTGCGCTGTGAACAATTCGCGGCGATATCCCGAAATGAATATAACGATAACAAAAAATTCATAATATGCCGATATAACCGTTATAATGTGCTGCAAACCGCGATATAATGCAAGAGAAAGAAAAAATAAATTCATAATATATGTGCGGATCAGAGCTTATATATGTGCCGGAGCACACATATCCATTGTAAAAATGTTTATGTAAATTTCCGTAAAGGCGGCGAATAATGTCGGATATATAGAATCGCCGCCAAAAAGCGTTCCGGCTATTGACATCGGCGCGATTATGGTTTATAATACTACCATCACAAGCAAGGAAAAACAAAAGCACAAAGCACAGGACAAGGGAGTCCGGAATCGACTCCCCGGTTCTGTGCCTTTATTTTTCCCGCAGGGATCGGAGGCAGTAAAATGACAGATGAATATATAATCGACATAAATCACGCGAGCAAGGTGTTCAACAACCAGAAAAAAGAGGTCACGGCGCTCTCAGACGTTTCGCTGAGGATACGCAAGGGCGAGTTCATATCGCTGCTCGGCCCTTCGGGCTGCGGCAAGACCACGCTGCTGAGAATGATCGCCGACCTGATAAAGCCCTCGTCGGGCAGCGTGACAGTCGACGGTCAGACGCCTCGTGAAGCGAGACTTGCAAGAAAGTACGGCATGGTTTTTCAGAGTCCGGTGCTCTACGAGTGGCGGACGATAATCCGCAACGTCGAGCTGCCGCTTGAGATCATAAAGCTCGGACGCGAGGAGCGCCGCGAATGTGCGATGAAGATGCTCGAGCTCGTCGGGCTTAGGGATTTCGCCGACCACTATCCGTCGCAGCTCAGCGGCGGTATGCAGCAGAGGGTCGGAATCGCGAGAGCGCTGGCGCTGAATCCGCAGATACTCTTAATGGACGAGCCCTTCTCGGCGCTTGACGAGTTCACCCGCGAAAAGCTCCATGAGGATCTGCTCAGCATCTGGAGACGGACAAACAAGACCATCGTCTTTGTGACGCACAACATCTCCGAATCGGTTTACCTTTCGGATCGGGTCTGCGTGCTGTCGCCGCATCCGGGACGGCTATCGGCGGTGGTCGACGTCGATCTGCCGCGTCCGAGGACGGCGGAGATGCGAAGCTCGCCCGAGCTTGCGTCTCTGGTCGAAAGGGTCCGCGGCAGCTTTGAGGGGATCTGAGCAGGTCCTTATTTGAAAGGAATGATCAAAGGCATGAAAAATTTCATTAAACGGCTGACGTCAAAAAACGGATGGGTGCTGTTCGTCTGGCTGGCGGCACTGGCGGCGGTCTGGGAGATCGGAGCGACGGTGATCGGAGCGACGGTCAGGAACCATCCCGAGTACATTCTGCCGCATCTCTGGCAGATCGCGGCTTCGGTTGTTCAGCCCGTCTCGGACACGCAGACGATATTCGGGCTTGTCATGGTGAACGCATGGGCGACGCTTTCGAGAGCGCTTGTCGGATTTCTTATCGGAATGGCGGCCGGATTTGTACTCGCGCTGCTGATGAGCCTTTCGAGAGCGGTCGAGAAGATAGCTTTCCCCTATCTTATGCTGATACAGATGATACCGATCCTCGGAATGGCGCCGATAGTTCTCTCGCTCACCGGAGACATCGGAGTCAGCCGGATCGTGATAGCGGCGATACTCACCTTCTATCCGGTCGCGACGAATATGCTCGCCGGATTCCGGTCGGTCAGCCGTGAAAAGCACGAGCTGATGTACTCCTACGCGGCGAACACCTTTGTAAAGTATGTCAAGATGATGCTCCCGTCGGCTTTACCTTATATGTTCACCGGACTTAAGATAGCGGCTCCGATGGCGGTGACGGCTTCGATACTCGTCGACACGCTGCAGGGAGGAGTCGGGCTCGGGTGCCTGCTCTCCCAGTCGCTGAAGCACAACACCTCGATTTACGCATTCTGGGAGATAGTATTCATCAGCGCGGCGCTCGGAATACTCAGCGCAAAGCTGATAGGGCTGATCGAGTCGCTGACTGTCGGCGGAAGGCTGTCGGCGCTGTCGGGACGGCTGATAAGATCTGCAGGAAAGGAGAAACGCTATGAAAAGCAGGCAGAAAAAACCGAAGCTTAGCGAACGTCCGATGTTTGAGACGGTAACGTCGGTGCTCTATCCGCTGCTGTTCGGAGCCGTGATATTCGTCCTCTGGGAGACCGAGCTTCTGCACCGGATGATCGGCACTACCGAGTCGATCCTCCCTACGCCGTCTCACATAGCCGATATAATCGCAAACAACCCGTCAAAGCTGTTTGGCAATCTGATGATGACGATGCTCCCGACGCTGATCGGACTGGCGCTCGGCTCGCTGCTTGGCTACGGAGTGGCGGTGCTGGCTGCGATGTTCGGAAGATGGGGCGCGGGCGGGCTGACGATAGTCTCCTGCTTCAACGCGATACCGATAGTAGCGCTGGCTCCGGTGTTCAACAATCTGATCAAGACGGTGACGAGCGATATCACGATCCGCGGGCTGACGGCAAAGGTTCTGGTCATAATCGTGATGTGTATGTCCTCGATGAGCATCAACGCCTATCGCGGGCTGACTCAGCTTCAGCCTTTCGGCGAGGATCTGATGGCGACCTACGGAGCCGACCGGAAAACGGTATTCCTGATGCTGAGGCTCCCGAACAGCCTTCCCTACATTTTCACGGCGCTTAAGGTCAGCCTGCCGCTGAGCGTCATAAGCTCGCTGGTCAGCGAATACTTCATCGACACGGTCGAGGGCAGTCAGAGCCGTCCCGGGCTCGGAAGAATGATACGAAGCAATATCCTTAACGCTCAGTACGCGACCGCGTGGGCATATATAACCTTTGCCTGCGCGCTCGGAGTAGCGCTTTACATAGTGCTGATGCTCATCTCAAAGCGGGTTCTCAAGAACCGCGGCAAATAACGGTATTCATGGGCAAGCCCATAAATATAAAATCATGAGGAAAGAAGAATGAACATGAAAAAATTCACACGCTTAACCTGTCTCGCTGCGGCAGCAGCACTGTCCGTGAGCGCGTCGCTCGTATCCTGCGGCGATTCGTCGACCGAATACTACACCGCTTCTCAGAGCCACTCGGAGATCATCAAGGACGCCGCCGGAAAGGGCAAGGTCGGAAACTGGGGACTCGGCAACGAGTATGAAATCCAGGCGCTTCTCGCTAAATACAATCTTCCGACCTCCTATCTGTCGCAGGCGTTCGACATGGACGGCTTCGACTCGGACGAGATACTGCTTGCGTCGGCTATGACCTATAACGAGCTCGGACTCGTCATCAACGACTACGAGGGCGGCTACGGCTACGGAAACAAAGTCTCGACCATCGACATGAACGACGAGGGCGTCGCGATGCTCGAGGACAATATCTTCTGCACCAAGGAGTTCGCAAAGGAGAATCCCAACACGGTAAAGGCGTTCGTCGCGGCGTCGCTCAAGGGCTGGAAATACGCCTGCGAGCACCCGGAGGAAGCGGCTCAGATGGTCTATGAGGCAGGCTCGTCGGTCTCGGCTGACCACCAGAAGTTCATGGCGAGCGAGGTCGCAAAGCTCGTGACCACCGACACCAAGGGTCAGAAGGTCACAAACTACGGCAACATCGACCGCGAGGCTATGCAGCAGACCCTCGATCTTGCAAAGAAGTACATAAAGCTCGACGATTCGGCGGCGTCCGCGCGTCTGGCGTCGATGACTCTCGACGAGATCTGCGACGACTCTTTCCTGACCGGAGCTATCGGCGAGCCCGAAAAGACCTCGGTCAAGATACAGCTCAAATGGCTGCCGCAGTCGCAGTTCATGGGCTACTATGTGGCAGCGGCTAAGGGCTACTACGACGAGGTAGGTCTCAGCGTCGAGATCGTCTCGGGCGGCGGAGATATCGGAGAGACCACGGCTGTCTCAAACGGAACCGTCGATTTCGGAGTCACATGGGTCTCGAACCTCATCGCGGCAAACGCCGGAGGCATGGAGCTGCTCGAGGTCGCTCAGATCTATCAGCGCTCTGGTCTGGTTCTTGTGTATAAGCTCGCTCAGTAAGCGACAGTGATTATGAAAAGCTCTCCCGGGAGCACCGGGAGAGCGGAAAGGAAAAGCTATGGATCTTCTTATCAAAAACGGAACGCTCGTAAACGCAAAGGAGATGTTCAGGGCTGATCTCGCGGTTGAAAACGGAAAGATAACCGCCATCGGCTCGGGGCTTGCTCCGACCGAGGGAGCCGAGGTTGTCGACGCCGCCGGAAAGTTAGTGCTCCCCGGAGCGATCGACGCGCACACTCACCTCGCGATGCCCTTTGGCGGGACGATCTCCTCCGACGGATATTTCGCCGGGACGAGAGCCGCCGCCTGCGGAGGCACGACGACGGTGTTCGATTTCATTCTCCAGAATTTCGGGGAGCCGATGGTCGACGCGATCAAGCGCCGTGACGCGCTCTGCGCTCCGGAGGCAGCGGTCGACTACGCCTTCCACATCGCGATAAAGGACGTCTCGAACGGACTTATCGACACGATGAAGGACGCGGTTGACTACGGGGTGCCGTCGTTCAAGGTGTTCATGGTCTACGATTTCGGAGTCACCGACGGCGTGTTCTATCAGGTTCTCGCCAAGGCGAAGGAGATCGGCGCTCAGATCAGCGTCCACGCCGAGAACAACGAGATGGTGAATTACTTCACCAAGAAATTCCTCTCCGAGGGCAAGACGAGCGCATGGTATCACTACCTCTCCCGTCCCGAGTTCGTCGAGGCTGAGGCTGACAAGCGCGCCATCGAGTGGGCGAAGTCGCTGAACGCTCCGCTCTACATCGTGCATCTTGCAAACAAGGACGGCGTCGACGCCGTGACCGCGGCAAAGGACGCAGGCTATGAGATCTACGCCGAGACCTGCCCGCACTACCTGAACTTCACAAGCGACGTCTATAAGCGCGAGGACGGACGGAACTTCGTCTGCTCCCCGCCTATCAAGGGCAAGGAGAGTCAGGACGCGCTCTGGGCGGCTATAAAACGCGGCGACATCGACACGATAGCCACCGACCACTGTCCTTTCCTCCAGTCCGAAAAGGATTGGGGTCTGAATGATTTCTCAAAGATCCCCAACGGCTGCGCGGCGATAGAGAATATGTACCCCTATATGCTGTCGGCGGCGAACACCGGAAAGCTCGATTTCACACGGGTCGTGGAGCTCTGCTCGGCAAATCCGGCGAAGATATTCGGCTGCACGGACAAGGGCTCGCTCGCGGTCGGCAAGGACGCGGACATCGTAGTCTACGACCCGACGCTCGACTTCACGATCAGTCAGAAGAATATGCACTCCGACTGCGACCACACGATCTGGGAGGGAACCGAGCTGCACGGCTATCCGCGCATGACCTTCTCCCGCGGACGCAAGGTCTACGAGGACGGAAAATTCCTCGGCGAGCCCGGCTGGGGCAAATTCGTGAAGCGCAGTCTGAAAAAATAACCGCAAGGAGGTTTCAATATGGCAATAGTTTCGTCAGAGCCGGTCAGAGCCGAGAGCGCTGAAAGCCCGGAGAAGCTGAAATACCGCGCGCGGATACTGCCGCAGATAGCCTCGCGCTGTCTTATCTGCGAGGCTCCGCCCTGTACAGACGCCTGTTCCCGGGGACTTGATCCGGCGGCGATGCTCCGCTCGGTGAGATTTGATAATATAGCGGGCGCGGCGGAGAGCTTTGACGCTTCGCTCTGCCGAGACTGCGCCGGGAGCTGCGAGACAGTCTGTCCGGCTCCATGCGGAGCGATAGAGATCCGCAGAGCCGCGTCGCTGCTCGGCAGGAGCGAAAGGCGCGGCAGAGCCGATCTCTCGATCGAGTTCTGCGGCGTGAAATGCGAGAATCCATTCTTCCTGTCCTCGTCGGTAGTGGCGAGCGGCTACGAGATGTGCGCGTCGGCGCTCCGTATGGGCTGGGCGGGGATAGTCTACAAGACGATCGGCTGCTTTGTCCCGGAGGAGGTCTCGCCGAGGTTCGACGCGCTGTACGGCTCCGGCTCGTTTTCCGGATTCCGGAATCTCGAACAGATCTCCGACCACACGACCGACGAGAACTTTGAGATCCTCGCAAGGCTCAAGCGCGAATTTCCCACCAAGGTCATAGTCGCGTCGATCATGGGTCGGAACGAGGAGGAATGGACTTATCTCGCAAAGCGCTCCGAGGAGTGCGGCGCGGATATGATCGAGTGCAACTTCTCCTGTCCGCATATGTCGGTTCATGGACTCGGAGCCGACGTCGGGACGGATCCTGAGCTGGTCGCGGCATATACCGCGGCGGTCAGACGCGGAACAGGCCTGCCTGTCCTCGCAAAGATGACTCCGAATCTCAGCCATATGGAGCTTCCGGCTGTCGCGGCGGTCAGAGCCGGAGCCGACGGTTTAGCGGCGATAAACACGATAAAAAGTCTCAGCGGGCTCGACCTCGAGTCTCTCGAGCCGGGGCTTTCGGTATCGGGGCGCTCGGCGGTTTCGGGCTACTCGGGTAAAGCGGTCAAGCCGATCGCGCTGAGATTCATCTCGGATATGGCGAACTGCACGGAGCTTTCCGGAGTCCCGATAAGCGGCATGGGCGGCGTCGAGAGCTGGCGGGACGCGGCGGAGTTCATCTCGCTCGGCTGCTCGAACGTGCAGGTAACGACCTCGGTCATGGAGTACGGCTACCGGATAATCGACGACCTCATCGACGGTCTTTCGGCTTACCTATATGAAAAGGGTATGTCGAACGTCGGCGAGCTCGTCGGGAGCGCGCTCGGGACGATATGTCGGTCGGACGAGCTTGACCGGGAGACGGTCGAGTATCCGAAATTCGACCGCTCGCTCTGCGTCGGCTGCGGACGCTGCTATGTCTCCTGCCGGGACGCAGGGCATCAGGCGCTCGGATTTGACAGGCTTTCGCGCAGCGTCAGGCTCGATCCGAAAAAATGCGTCGGCTGTCAGCTCTGCCGTCTCGTCTGTCCGGCAGGAGCGATAACAAAATCCAAAAGAATCCCGAAAAAGAAGCTCTGACGGCAGTCAGACAGGCAAAAAAGGAAAAGGATACTCATGTCAGTAACGGTTCGCGAGCTAACAGAGGAGCTTACAAAAAAATATCCGATCGCGCTTGCCGCCGGAGAGTCGGGTCTGTCAAATCCGGTCAGATGGGTCTATACGGTCGAGGACCTGGCGTTTGACAAGATACTGCACGGCAGCGAGCTGGTCTTTACAACCGGGATCGCTCACCGGGACGGCGGCGACTGGCTCGACGAGTTCATCGACGGGCTGATCGCTCACGGGAGCGCGGGTCTGGTTCTGAACACCGGACCGTATATAACCGAGCTTCCCGACGAAGTGAGAGCGCGCTGCGACTCGGTCGGACTGCCGCTTTTCACGATACCGTGGGAGATATCGCTCATCGACGTGATGTACGATTGCAGCCACTACCTGATGAAAAGCGAGGAGAACTCGATGAGCCTTACCAAGACTCTGCGGGGGATAATCCTGAACCGGCGCTCAACACCGGCTCAGCTCCGCTTCATCGAGCGCAGCGGCTTTCACAGCAGTCATCTTAATAATCCGGCGCGCTTCTGCGTGCTGGCGCTCCTGCCCGACGACGACACCGAGCCGACCCGTCAGCTACACTCCGACGCCGATCGGCTGCTCACCGACGAGGGACGCAGATTCAGCCTTTTCACGCTTCAGGATATGCTTGTCTGCGTGCTGATAGTCTCGGATCAGGAGGACGGCGTCGAGTGCGCCCGGATGCTTTCTCAGGACCTTTGCGAGAAGCTGCCGCAGGTCTCGGTCGGCGTCTCCGAGCCGTTCCGGGAGATAGATGATCTGCCTACAGCCAGCGATCAGGCGATCGTAGCCGTCCGTACCGCGCGCAAGAACGGCTCGGGCTTTATGAAATACTCGGCGACCGGGATCTACAAGCTGCTCTACGCTATCTCCGGACCGGAGATAGCCCTGAGCTACGTCGACGAGCTGCTCGGAAAGATCAAGGAATACGACCGCACTCACGATTCTGACTATCTCGAGACGCTGCGGGTGTTCATGAGGCACAACGGCAGCGTTCAGAATACCGCGGCGGAGCTGAAGATCCACCGCAATACGGTAAACAACAAAATGCGGCTCATCCGGGAGCGCTTCGGCTTCGACTTCGGCTACGAGTGCGTGACCGCGCTGACGATAGCGTTTATACTCGACGAGCTGTACGGTTAAATTAACTGAAAAGGAAGGATCCAAATGAAATCAAGCGAAATAAGCGAGCTCCAGCACGAATATGTGCTCCAGTCCTGGTCAAAGCAGAAGGGGCTTCATCCGATAGCGATCGAAAAAGCCGAGGGAATCTATATGTGGGACTTTGAGGGAAAGCGCTACAGCGATATGTCCTCTCAGCTTGTAAACCTGAACGTCGGTCACGGCAACCGGCAGATAATCGACGCCATCAAGGAGCAGGCCGAGAAATACTGCTATCTCTCTCCCTCCTACGGCAGCGAGCCGCGCGCAAGGCTCGGAAAGATGATAATCGACCTCATGCCCGACAACATGGGAAAGGTGTTCTTCACCAACGGCGGCGCCGACGCCAACGAGAACGCCATCAAGATCGCGCGGATGTACACCGGACGCAACAAGATTTTCTCGCGCTACCGCAGCTATCACGGCTCGACCTTCGGCGCGGGCAACCTGACCGGCGAGCCGAGACGCTATCCCCTCGAGCCCGGCATCCCCGGCTTCGTCAAGTTCTTCGATCCCTATATCTACCGCGAGAAGATCAGATTCGAGAGCGAGGAAGCGGCGACCGATTATTATATCTCCAAGCTCCGCGAGCAGATCATCTACGAGGATCCGGGCAGCGTCGCGGCGATCGTAATGGAGACGATCACCGGCTCCAACGGCGTTATAATCCCGCCCAAGGGCTATCTTGCCGGAGTGCGCGCGATCTGCGACGAGTTCGGCATCATGATGATCTGCGACGAGGTCATGGCAGGCTTCGGACGCACCGGAAAGATGTTCGCCTTTGAGAACTTCGGCGTCAAGCCGGATATCGTCAGCTTTGCCAAGGGCATA
>CACXED010000056.1 GCA_902766575.1 uncultured Ruminococcus sp.
GCGATAACAAAACCTGATAATACTGACTGACGGCATTACGCAAAATTATTAAAAAAAAAAAAAAGAGGAGTATATACAATGATAAGAAAAATAATCAGAATCGACAGGGAAAAGTGCAACGGATGCGGCGCCTGCGCCTCAGCCTGCCATGAGGGCGCAATCGAAATGGTGAACGGAAAAGCTAAGCTCACGCGCGAGGTCTACTGCGACGGACTCGGAGACTGTCTGCCTGCCTGCCCGATGGACGCGATTTCTTTTGAGGAGAGGGAAGCTCCGGCATACGATGAAGCGGCGGTTCTCGCGGCGAAGCAGCGTAAAGCCAAAGAGCATGGAGCATTGCCGTGCGGCTGCCCGGGAACACAATCGAAAGCTATAAACCGCGATAAATGCTCAGCCGCTGTCACTGCCGCTCCGGCTGTCAGCCGATTATCTCAGTGGCCTGTGCAGATAAAGCTCGTTCCGGTGAACGCGCCGTATTTTGACAAAGCCGATCTGCTTATCGCCGCTGACTGCACGGCATACGCCTACGGTGATTTCCACAATAAGTTTATAAACGGTCGAATCACGCTGATCGGCTGTCCGAAGCTCGACGGCTGCGATTACGCCGAGAAGCTGACGTCGGTTTTTGCCGGAAACGATATAAAGAGTATTACTGTCGTCCGTATGGAGGTGCCATGCTGCGGCGGTATTGAGCAGGCTGTGAAAAGAGCGCTTCTGGCAAGCGGGAAATCCATTCCCTGCCGAGTTGTGACGATTTCTACCGACGGAAGAATACTTTAAGCTGACGAGATATAAAAGCTGCCCGGACAAACATTTGCCCGGGCAGTTTTCAGATAATTAGGTGAGCCGAAAAGTCAAAGCTGTAAATCACTCACTCGGTCTGGCTGCGAACCGTCTCCATGTATATCTCCAGAGACGAAACGATCTTTTCGTTGAATGCAGCCAGATTTGACGCAAAGCCGCCCTGTCCCTTTACCGAATTGATGAATACATTCGTAACCGGATTTTCCATGATATTCGAGAATATGAAGCCGAAATCGAGCCTCATGCCGCCGCGGATGATATCGTACATCTTCGCCGTCTCCTCATCCGACGCGAATTTGGTTTTCAGCGCGAGCTCGAAATATGCCGGAGTCACCGTCTTATAGTTATTCGCGGCAAGCGCCTCCATAACCGCGCCCGCCATGTCCGGATCGCCGCAGGTCATCGGCATCGAGAAGGAATTGTGAGTCGTGCGCGCGTTGGAATAATATTTCTCCTGCTCGGCGCTGTATTTCGGATAGGGCAGAATACCGTAGTCGCTTTTCATTTCTCTTAATTGCACGGCTGCGTCGTCGAACTGCGCGGTTATGAACAGCACCTCGTCGTTTGCGAATTTCTTACAGTCTGAGGGGTGATTCATGAACGAGCCGTCCGATTCGTAAATCATCCGGTGCAGCTTCTCGACTATCGAAGCGTTCCGCTCGGTGCTCATATCGAATTTCCAATCGCCGTCCGCGTTCATTTTACACATATCAAGCTCGGCGCTGGCGATGAAGCCGCTTATGTGGTTCTGGTCGTAGATTCTGAAGCCGAGCAGATCATTGTCATTGTACTGTCCGTCGCCGTCGATATCCTTGCAGACCTTCTGCGACAGCTCCATCAGCTTGTCGAGCGTCCAATCGCCCGCTTCAACGATATCGTAAAGACTGCCGAGCTGATATTCCTCGGCAATCGCCTTATTGAAGAATATGCAGAAGCTGTCCTGTAAATATCCAAGCGAAGCGTCGCCGGAGATAAAGTAGAGCTTGCCGTCGATGGTGCAGAGCTCCGCTAAACCATCCATATAATAGGGCTTGTCCGGATTGATATATTTATTGTCCGACAGATTCCGGAAGATTCCCTCCTGCATCATTACCGGAGCGTTTCCTACCATCAGATCGACCCAATCGTATACATCGTCGTTCGCCATGACGCTCGAGCGGATCTGATTCATGTAGGTGTTCCGATCCTCGCCGTTCTGACCCGGCTGAGTGATCACCTCGATTTTGAAGTTCAGCCGCTCCTCCACCGAGCGATGGCTGTCGTACAGCGCGTCGTTGACTATATCGCCGTTGGCTTCCTCGGAATAAAATTCGTCCGCGATCTCGGAGCGGTAGAAGAAGGTTACGGTCTCGCCGCCGAAGTCCAGATCGTCCGGAAGCTCGTCCTCGGACGGATCGGCCGTGACGACCTTTGCCTGAGTGCTTTCAGTTGAGGAATCATTTCCGCCATTTTCCGATTCAACATTGCCGCAGGCAGAGCAGGACAGCATGACCGCCATAATGAGACAAATTACTGTTTTCTTCACGGTGTGTAATTCCTTTCGATAATCTTATAAATTATTTTTGGTGCTGACGCCGCTCCTGATAAATCAGCAGCTCGGTGCGAAGTCCCTCGCGTATCGGCGTGAAATCCTCTTTTTTCAGTCCGGTCACGGCAAGCACCTTAGAGTTATCTATGTCACGGCTCCACGCACGGTCATAGATGAACTGCCAATTTACCTGCTTGTTGTTTTCAGCCTTGATGAACGGATATTTGTCAAGATATGTCTCCATATCCACCCATTTCACCTCAAGTCCGAGCAGCTCGGTATAGAGGTCGGCGACGTCTCCCCATGTGAGTCCCTGCGCCGAGGATATCGTGAACGCTTCGCCGAGGGCAGCCTCCTTGAAAAGCAATGATGCAATCAGCTTTCCCGAATTTCCCGCCCAGTCGAGTCCGGCAACCAGATTCCGGCACATCTCCGGAAGATAGAGCGGCTCTCTGTTCATAGCGCAGCCTATCGGCCATCCACCCATTACAAGGTCGAAGCGGTTCGCGGAGAACGAAATCACCGGGCGGACGATTGTCCACTTTGAATTATCGGTCTCATTTCTGAGATAATCCTCGCATCTGGCTTTCGGGAGCGCATAGGTTTCATTCTGCTGATATTCCTCATCTTTATATAAATCAAGCAGACGCGGCGCGCTCTCGGTGATCGGATGCTGCTCGTTCGCATAGATGCGATAGGACGAGAGGAAGATCAGCTGATCGGTGTGAGCAGTCAGCAGCGGATGGAAAGGCTTGTAGCTCTCAAGCGTCGTATAGTGCAGGAAATTGACTATTCCGTCATAGTGCTTGTTTTCAAGATAGCTTTCAAGGAATTTGAGGTCGGCGTCAGCCTTGATGAACGTAAGGTTCGGATGACAGGACACCTTGTCCTCAAGGCAGATCACATCGACGCTGTGTCCCTTTTCAAGCAGCTCTCTTGCGGTGTAGGTTCCGAGCGTTCCGCCTCCCGCGATAAGCAGGACTTTTTTTCTTTCTGACATAGTTTTTATCCCTCCAGATATATAATTTTTTCAGATTCCGCAGGCTTTCAGAACGAGCTTCTGACATTCAAGCTCGTAGTCGTAGCCGAACGGATTTTCCTTTTCGCCGCGAACCATGGCCGCGAAATCGAGCATCATTTTGTCGTAGCGCTCCAGATATGTCATATGCGGGTAGGTGTGCTCCTCATGTGTATAGCTCAGGCTGTCGTTTTCATGTTTTGCAAAGACTATTCTTGCTGTGCCGTTGTATTCGAGCGGACGGATTTCAAAGCTGCCGAGACTGCCGTTGACCACCAGCTGCCGCCGACCTCCGCCGCCGATTTCGGTGGAATTTGACTGCGCGATTGAAATTCCGTTTTTGTATCTGAAGATCGCGGTCGCCTCGTCAATGGCTTCACAGCCGAATATTCCGCTCCGGGTGAGGAAAGGCGTGACCTCCTCCGGCATTCCCTGCATCATGTAAATGAGATCGACCATGTGACAGCCGAGGAAGAACATGATTCCGCCGGCGTCATCAAATCGGCTGAGCCAGCGGCGCTTTTCGGGCGAATGATCGCTGCTCATCAGCGCCGTCACCGAATGTATCTCGCCGAGCCGTCCCGATTTGACAAGACTGAGACAATCCTCGACCGCCGGATTATAGCGGTACATATAGCCCATCTGAACCGGCAGCGATTTCGCCTTTGCAAGGCTTATCACCCTCTCAAACACATCATAGTCGCGTCCGGCGGGCTTGTCGATGTGAACCGGTATTCCGTTCTCAACGCATCTGAGCGCCGCGTGGGGAAGATCATACTCAAAGCCCTCGCAGACCATCATATCGCAGCCGGCGTTGAAAAGCTGCTCCTCTGTGAGGAATCGGTGATTTTTGTACGGCTCGGTATTTTCTACCGCGCTGCGCCATTCGGGATCGTCCTCGGTTATTCCGACTATCTCGAAAATATCCGGGAATTTTTCGAGACACTGAACTATGTCCCGGCTGTGATCGTGCTTTGTGCCGATGTGACCGACACGGAGTTTCTTGTTCATCTTAACTTGCTCCAATCAAATAATACCCCGATGGGGAACTTGCCGTTTGTCAGACGGCTGTAGACCTCAGGAGCTTCCTCGGGCGAATGAATTTCGCTGATAAGCGATTTCATATCGAAGCGCCTACCGCAAATCAGCTTCTGAACCGCGAAAATATCGTCCCTGTAAGTCCAGCAGCCCGGGCGGGAATCCGAATCCGGACGCGCGAGCGTATGCGCTCCGAAGACCTGCACGCCTTTTGAGTGAATGAGATGATAGAAATCGTAAACGCCGGGGTGCCGTGTGCAGCCGAGCAGCGAAATACGTCCGAATTTTGTCAGCGCTCCAAGCGCGGTGACCGTAGCCTCAGCCCGTCCCGCCACATCTATCGCCACATCCGGGCGTCTGCCGTAATTAGATGAGAGCAGCTTTGAGTAAAAATCCGGCGCAAGCGGATCGAGCGCCGCGTCGGCTCCCAGCTTCAGCGCCAATTCCTGCCGCTCGGGATCGGGATCGCAGGCGATGACATTCACCGCGCCTGCAATGCGGCAGAACTGAACCGCCATCTGACCGAGTATTCCGAGTCCGACCACCATAGCCGATTCGCCGAACTCGAGCCGCGTCTTTCTTACGCCCTCAGCCGGAAAGCTCGATATCACGAGCAGAGCCGCCTCCTCGGAGGATATCCCGTCGAAGATCGGAAATACCGTATCCTCCGCGACATATGTATACTCGGAATGGGTCTGGAACGGCACGATTACACGGTCGCCGGGCTTGAAGCGCTTACATTCGCTGCCGGCAGCCAGAACGGTCGCCGAGGCGCTGTATCCGAACTGGCAGGGAAATTTCCCCGAAACATTCGGCTCGGCGCGGAGATTGTCGCGCTCGGTTCCGGCGCTTATCGCCGAAAAATCGGTGCGCAGCAGAAGCTCGTTTCCGGATACGCTGTCCGGAGTTTCCTCGCAGAGCAGCTCCGCTCTGCCGATGCCGGTAAAATATATTTTTCGGTTTTTCACAATTATTCTCCTGTACGATTTATTGCATCAGTAAGATATCCTGATAGCTTAAGTTTATTATAGCATATTGACACGGATATTGATATATGCTATAATATTATTATCACCAATATTCTACTGTTTTTCTATAGACCGCAGAGCGGGGAAAGGATACCGGGCATTATGCATGAGGATAATTATATCTGTCCGAGATATGAAAAAAAGCTGGACCTCATTAAGATCCAGACCGAGCATTATTATCACGAACAGAAGGAAAAGATGGTCGTTATAACTCAGACTATGAGCGCCAGCATAGCATTGCTCATGCAGGGCAGGGTGACAATACGCTCCGGCAAGCATACCCTCGAAGCAGGCGCGGGAGATATGCTGTCCTTTCCAAAGGGAGTATTCTACCGGGCTGATTGGGAAGGAACGCCGATGCTCGAGTTTTTCAGTATTCACTACAGGCAGCCGATAAACGTTTCGGGAAATATTCTGAGCCGTATTCAGCATATACCGATAAAGCCGGAGAACGCCGAGGAACGCTTTTCGGAGATTCACAGCCTGCTTTCGGATGAGCGCTCCGAGAACGAAGCCGCACGGAGCTGGAGAGCGATCGGGCTGTTCTGCCAGCTCTATTCGGAAATCCTGCCGCAGCTCGAGACCCAGAATAATTTCTGTCCCGAGGTGCTTATCTCGGCGATGCGGTACATTGAAAATAATTTCAGAGAGGATTTCGACATAAAGAGTCTTGCCTCAGAGTGTCTGATCAGCGAATCGCGGCTCTATTATCTGTTCCGGCATCATCTTGATACGACTCCGGTGCAGTACCGCACCGAGCTGCGGGTCTTTGAGGCTTCAAAGCTGCTGACCGAAACCAAGCTCACGATCGAGGAAATCTCTGAGCGCTGCGGATTCAATTCATCGAATTACTTCCGCACGATTTTTCATGAAATCACCGGCCTGTCCCCGTCAGAATACCGCCGGAGAGGCTGTATTTGGGAAATATGAGGGAGCGTAATGCTTCTTAATAATTATTGGCGTACAGCAACGCCATGAGTATTCTGATTCAGGTATTCATCGCAAAAATTTATGCAATACCGCACAATTCACGGCTAAAGCCTTAAGCACGCATCTGCTTGCCCTTTTTCTGTCCGAGTTGCTTGCAACTCGTAGTTGCTTGCAACTCGTAGTTGCTTGCAACTCGTAGTTGCTTGCAACTCATCTTCACGAAAAATCCTTGACAGGGGCGGTACCCTGCCACAGTTGCGAAGCAACTGATCGGATTCTTTGTATCGTCTGACGAAAGAAATTGACGACTTGCTTTGCAAGTCCTGCGCATCCTGCGCACTTAGAATTGTGCGGTATTGCCTTAGCGGTCAGAAGCGGCGTTGTCGATTTCGGCTTCGTATTCGGCGATTATAAAATGATGGGCTTTACGCTGTCGAATCTGATAGGAGACGAGAATCCCAACTTCGCATCCTACTATGCTTCAAACAAGGACAGCTGGGAGGCACATATCGAAAGCATCGTCGAAACCGCGCTCAGCGAAGGCGCGGAATAAGCAATTTAATCTATTTTCCGGAAAGAGGGCTATGAATCATGTACACCTATTCAATTCCGATAGACAATTCCCATTTCATCCGCTCGGGACGCGAGCGCGTCGCGGCAGAAATTAAAAAAGCCGGAATAAACCGCGCGTTCCTCGCCATCGGCCCGATGAAAACCGACAAGACCGAGCGCGATAATGAGCTGACGCTGCTCGCGGATAATCTGGCCTTTCTGAAAAAGGAGGGCTTCGAAACCGGAGTTTGGCTCTGGGCGTTCATGTGCGCGGGCAGAATCGAGTTCACCCGCATCACCGGCATGAGCCTGAAAGAATCGGCGAACGAGTGCTGTCCCGCCGATCCCGACTTCAGACGCTTCGCGGCCGATTATATTCGTGAGATCGCGAAGCTTTCGCCCGATATAATCCTGCTCGACGACGATCTGAGGTTCGGTCATCTCGACTGCGGGTTCGGATGCCTCTGCGAGCATCATATTGCGGATATGTCGGAGCGCTGCGGGGAGAAGCTGGAAGCGGGCAGACTCGCCGAGAAGATATTTACTGGCGGAAAAAACAAGTACCGCGACGCGTACATGGCTTCGATGGGCGAATCGCTGAGAGCCTATGCGCTGGCGCTCAGGAAAGCCGTCGATTCGGTGAATCCGGATATCCGTCTCGGACAGTGCGCCTGCATCACAAGCTGGGATCAGGAGGGACTGCTCGCGCCCGAGCTGTCGGTTCTGCTGGCGGGCAAGACGCGACCCTTCCTCAGAACCATCGGCGCGCCCTATTGGGCTGAGAGCAAAAACTGGGGCAACCGTCTCGGCGACGTGATCGACCTCACGAGACGCGAGGTGAAACTCGCGCATGAAATCTCGCCGGAGATCGAGGTAGTGGGCGAGGGCGACGTCTATCCGCGCCCGAGGTATGTGAAGCCCGCATCCTATCTCGAGCTGTTCGACCTTGCGCTTATCGCCGACGGCAGCGCCGACGGACTGCACAAGTATATGCTCGATTATTATTCTGCCGCCGCCGACTATGAACCCGGCTATCTCGAGCGGCACAATTTCCACGCGCCCGACCGCAAAGCGATTCATCGCATTTTTGCCGGGAAAAAGCCGATCGGCGTGCAGGTTTATTCGACGACCCGCAAGCTCGCCGATTATGAGCTACCCGAAAAATATGTCGGCGAGGGCTTTGTGCAGGATATGCTGTTCTCCCGTTCCTACCGATTCGCGACCGGATGCTCGCTTCCGATGACGCTCGAGGATGGCAGTGCAGGTCTGGTGTTCGGCGAGGACGCGAAAAAGCTCCCGGACGAAGCGCTTCAAAAGCCGCTGATCATCGATCTTCACGCCGCTAAAATCCTCGCCGACCGTTCGATCGACGTCGCAATTACTGATTTCGGAGATCGTATCTCCCCCTCTGAGCAGCATTTTATCGAAGCGGACGATTACACTCCGGTCGATTTCGGGCTGAACGCGTCTGGAATCAAAACCGCGGCAGGCGCGAAAATATTCGCCGAATACAATGACCGAACTCCGTCTGTATTCGAATACACAAACAGCAGCGGCAATCGTTTCCTCGTACTCAATTTCCGCGCCGATTCTGACGACGAGCGCTTCTGGCGGAATTATCGGCTTCAGAAAATCGTCGCCGATTTTGCCGCGCCGCCGGTCAGCTGCATCGGCAATCCCGATCTGTATATCTTAGCGTCGAGGGCAGGGGATCGGCTGTCGGTGCTGCTCCTGAACATTTCGGCGGATATGATCCCGACTCCACGAGTGCGCGTGCCGTCCGGCAA
>CACXED010000057.1 GCA_902766575.1 uncultured Ruminococcus sp.
ATGCGAAACCGACGAGATCGCCGCGAGCGCTTCGCCGCGAAAGCCGAGCGTCATTATGGCTGAGAGATCGGCGGCTGTTTTTATCTTGCTCGTGGCGTGGCGCTTGATAGCGATCGGAACGTCGTCGCGCTCCATGCCCTTGCCGTTGTCCGAGACGCGGATGAAGCTGACTCCGCCGTTCTTGATCTCGATCGTGACGACGCTCGCTCCGGCGTCGATTGAGTTTTCGAGCAGCTCCTTGCAGGCGGACGCCGGACGGTCGACGACCTCGCCCGCCGCGATGAGGTTGGCGGTCTGGAAGTCGAGCTGATTGATTATTCCCATAGTCCGAACTCCTTACTCGATAATCTTTTTGAGCTGATAGAGCGTGTTCAGCGCTTCGATCGGGGTCAGCGTGTTGAGATCGAGCTTTCTGACCTCGTCGGCGAGCTGGGATTCGAGCACGTTCTCAAAGCTGAGCTCCGGCTCGGGCTCGGATTTTTTCGCGGCGGGACGGGGAAGCGCGCCGCTGATTGTCGACGCGAGAACCTCTTTTGCGCGTTTGATTATCTCATTAGGCACTCCGGCGAGCTTTGCGACCTCGATGCCGTAGCTGTCGTCAGCCGCGCCCTTGACGATCTTGCGGAGGAAGGTTATATCGTCCCCGCGCTTTTTAGCCGCGATGTTGTAGTTGACGATCCCCGGGATATCGCCCTCGAGCTCGCAGAGCTCGTGATAGTGGGTTGCGAAAAGAGTTTTGGCGCCGATCTTCTTCGCGGTAAATTCGGCAATCGCGCGGGCAATAGACATACCGTCGTAGGTCGAGGTTCCGCGTCCGATCTCGTCGTAGATGATAAGCGAGCGCCGCGTCGCGTTCTTGAGAATGTGCGCGCACTCTGTCATTTCGAGCATAAAGGTCGACTGACCCGACGCGAGGTCGTCCGACGCTCCGACGCGGGTGAAAACCTTGTCGCAGATTCCGATCCTCGCCTCCCTTGCCGGTACGAACGAGCCTATTTGCGCCATAACGGTTATCAGCGCGACCTGACGCATATAGGTCGATTTTCCCGCCATGTTCGGGCCGGTGATCAGCATCATGCGCGAATCGGAGGTGTTGAGTCTCGTGTCGTTCGGGACGAAGTAGCCGTCCACAAACTTCTCAACGACCGGATGCCTGCCGTCGACAATGACAGTCTCGTCGCCGTAGTCGACCTCCGGACGGACATAGCCGTTCTGAGCGGCGGTCTCGGCAAGCGACACATAGGCGTCTATCAGCGCGAGCTGAGCGGCGGTGTTCCTTATTCGCGCGATGTTGCGGTTCAGCTCGTCGCAGACGCCGCGGAAAAGCTCGTATTCCAGCGAGTTCACCCGGTCAGCCGCTCCGAGGATAGTCGATTCGGTCTCTTTGAGCTCCTCGGTTATGTAGCGCTCGCCGCCGGTCAGCGTCTGCTTTCGGATATAGCGGTCGGGAACGAGGTCGAGGTTCGATTTCGTCACCTCGATGTAATAGCCGAAAACGCGGTTGTAGCCGATTTTCAGATTCTTGATGCCAGTCTCGGCACGCTCGCGCTCGGCGAGGTTCGCGATTATCTCCTTGGAGTTGGCGACGATATCGTGGAGCCTGTCGACCTCCTCGCTGTATCCGCGCTTGATAATTCCGCCCTCCTTGACCGTGAGCGGCAGATTTTCGTCGGAGATCGCGTCGCAGATCAGCTTGTGCATATCGGCAAGGTCGTCGAGCGTGTCGTGGATCTCGCGCAGCTCCTCGCTCGTGCAGCCGGATATGCGCTCCTTGAGCGTCGGCAGCGGCTCGAGCGACTGGGCGACGGCGCGGAGATCCCGGGCGTTGATCGAGCCGTAGACGAGCTTGGTCGTCAGTCTTTCAAGATCGAGCACCGGCGAGAGCTGATCGCAGATGTCGGCTCTGAGCATGAAATCCCCGGCAAGCTCTCCGACCGCGTCGAGACGGCGGTTTATCAGATATGAGTTGACGAGCGGCAGCTCCGTGAACTTTCTGAGCGTCCGCGCGCCCATAGCGGTCTTTGTCTTGTCGAGCACCCAGAGCAGCGTGCCTTTTTTCTCCTTGGTGCGCATGGTCTCGCAGAGCTCTAAGTTCCGCCTTGTGTTGACGTCCATTTCGAGATACTGGCTCTCGGCGTAGACGTTCAGCTCGGAGATATAGGAGAGATCGGTTTTCTGCGTCTCGGCGATGTAGGAGATCAGCGCGCCGATCGCCGAGGTTATCGCCGAGTTCGTGAAATCCGGCTTGAATTTGTCGCCGAATTGATTATTGACGAGCCGCTCGCAGGTCTTGTAGTCAAAGCGCTCGTACTGCGACGGCGAGACCGACGCTTTCAGCCGCGACGAGATCAGCTCAGCCGCTTCGCCGAGCTCAGGCAGGGAAGTGTTGCAGAGTATCTCGCTGGGAGCGTAGGTCGCAAGCTCTGACGCGAGCCGACCGAACCGCTCGGGCCCGGTGAACTGCGTCGCGGCAAGCTGTCCGGTCGAGATGTCGCAGAAGCCGACTCCGACCGCGCCCGCCTCGGACATAATCGCGGCGAGATAGTTGTTCTTCGTCTCGGAGAGCAGCGAGTCCTCAACGACCGTTCCGGGCGTGATTATGCGTATGACCTCGCGCCTGACGAGCCCCTTGGCGAGCGCCGGATCCTCGACCTGCTCGCAGATGGCGATCTTATAGCCCTTTGAGACGAGCCGTCCGATATAGGTGTCTACCGCGTGGTAGGGAATACCGCACATCGGAGCGCGCTCGTCCTCGCCCCAGTCGCGTCCGGTCAGGGTCAGCTCGAGAACCTCCGAGCCTATCTTCGCGTCGTCGAAGAACATCTCGTAGAAATCGCCTATCCGATAGAACAGAAGGTAGTCCTTGTATTGATTTTTAACTTCGAAATACTGCTCCATCATCGGGGTCATTGATCGGTTCTTCCTTTCAGCAATTTACTCTGCGGTAATCAGGCTATGCGGCTCAGTGATGACAGCCGCCGCAGGTCGAGCAGTCGTGAGTGCAGGGACGCTCTCCGGTGATCTGGTAGGTGATCTCGCCGTTGACCTCAGCCATGAAGGCGTTGACAACGTCCTGAGCCTTGGTGAAGGCGACCATATTTTCGTTCTCCATGATCTCGTGATAGAGCTCGTGGATGCGCTTTTCGATGAGACCGATGAGCTCGGCGTCCTGAGTTTCCTTTTTGTACTCGGTGCTGAGCGCTTCGGACTGAGCGTTGTACTCCATGATGCGCTTCTGAAGCTCGAGGTCAGCCTCGTAAGCCTCCTGAGCGCGGTTCATTTCGACTACGCGGGGGTCTGCCTTAATGAGCTTTCCAAGCTCGGCTGCAAGTTCCATGATTTCCATTTTGAATTTCTCCTTAAATATAAAAATTTATTGTTGGTGTGATTAAAGCTCGCCGAAAAGCGCGAAGGTCTCGGCGCGGGTGATCTTAACCTCGGCAAATTCTCCGATTTTCGATTCCGAGAGCGGCGAGCGCGGGATGTGGACGAGCTTGTTCGCGTCGTTTCGCCCGGTGAGCATCGTCGGGTCGCTGCGGCTCTCGCCCTCGATGAGGACGCGCTGAACCGCTCCGACCGCCGCCTGATTCTTTTCAAGCGAGATCGCGTTCTGAACCTCGAGCAAGCGCTCCATGCGCTGTGACTTTACCTCCGGCGAAATCTGGCAGTCCATCTCCGCCGCCGGAGTGAGCTTGCGCGGCGAGTAGATAAACGAGTATATCATATCGAATCTGACGCGCTCGAGCATATCGAGCGTCTCGCCGAACTCCTCGTCGGTCTCGCCGGGAAATCCGACGATGATATCCGAGGATATCGCGATGTCGGGCATCCGCTCGCGCATATAGCCGACGACCTCGAGATAGCTCTCGGGCGTGTAGCGGCGGTTCATGGCTTTGAGAACTCTCGCCGAGCCCGACTGGAGCGGCAGATGGAACTGCTTTGCGCATTTCTTCGAGTCCGCCATGACGTCGATGAGCTTTCGGCTGGCGTCCTTTGGATGGCTGGTCATGAAGCGCAGGATGAAATCTCCGTCGAGCGAGCAGATCTCGCTGACAAGGTCGGCAAAATCGCAGTCGCCCGAGTCCTTACCGTAGGAGTTGACGTTCTGCCCGAGCAGAGTGATCTCGCGGCAGCCGTCGGCGATGAGCCCCCTGACCTCGGCGAGTATATCCTCGCGGCGACGGCTGCGCTCACGTCCGCGGACATAGGGAACGACGCAGTAGGTGCAGAAGTTGTTGCAGCCGTACATGACGCTGACCCAGGCCTTTATCTTCGACTCGCGCAGCACCGGCAGACCCTCGGCGATATTGCCCTCGGTCTCGTCGATCATAAAGCGCCGGCGGTGTTCCTTAAGACAGCCGACCAGCAGCTCGGGGAAACGGTAGAGCATTCCCGTCCCGAAAAGCAGATCGACGTAAGGGTAGCTGTTCTTTATCGCGTTCGCCCGGTGCTCCTGAGTGACCATGCAGCCGCAGACGGCGATGATCAGCGCGGGATTTTTCTCCTTGAGATGCTTGAACTGGCCGGTGATCGAGAGCGCGCGCAGCTCGGCGTGCTCTCTGACCGCGCAGGTGTTGACTACGATGAGATCGGCGTTCTTCTCGTCCTCTGTGGGAGAGTAGCCCATCTCGCGGCACATTCCGGCTATGCGCTCCGAGTCGGCCTCGTTCTGCTGACAGCCGAAGGTGCGCACGAAAAATCGCAGCCCCTTGCCGGAGTTCAGCTCGGCCGCCTCGCGCATGAAGGCGTATTGCTTTTGTATTTCTTCGTTTGAGACAGTTTTCATTCGTTTGGATTCCCCTTGGAATTATTTTGTCCGCCGTACTTTTTCTGTATCCGTGAATTTATAAGTATCCCGGCGAGCCCGACAAGACCCGTCGCGGCAAAGATCAGCGCCGACTGCCAGAGCTTTCCGTCTCCGACCGTCGCGCCGACAAGAGTCGAGCTTATCACCGACGGTATCCTCGCAAGCACCGCGAGCGGCAGAAAACGGCTGAATTTTACCCCGGTCAGCGGGGCAAAATAGGTCAGCACGTCCTTTGGCGTGCCGGGGATCAGAAAAAGTATGAATATCAGCGAGTCGCGCCTTACCGGATCGCGCAGGAATTTCAGCTTTTCAAAGCTCTTTATGTCGACAAACCGCGCCGCGAAGGGCTCGCCGTACTTTTTGACGAGGAAGAACACTATCGTCGTTCCGATAAGAATTCCGGCAAGCGTCAGCGCAAGTCCCGCCCATGTGCCGTACATCAGTCCCATCAGAAGCTCGAGCGGCTCGCCCGGGATAATGGCGACGATGATCTGCAGCACCTGCAAAAAGAGCATCGCAAGTACTCCGAGCGCTCCGAGCTCTTTTATAAAGCTCTCGAGCCGCTGCTGGTTCTCCGGCTCGCGCAGCGAGAACACAAACGGTATCATAAAAACGCATAGAGCGATCACGCCGACGCAGACAAGGATAAGCAGCGCGATCTTCATCCATTTTTTCAAGTTGATTCTCCTATAAAAACAAGACCTGATTCCGGCGCGCGGCAAGCACCCGCGTCACATATTAAAATATTATATCACAAAATCCCCGCCTTTGCAACAGTATTATGTAAACTTTTTTGAGATGTGAACCAAATGTAAATACGATTTTTTTTCCGAAAACCTCTTGAAAAATTCCCCGGGATGGTGTATAATAAAAGTACTAATGCTGTACCCCATACACTTACTGGGATTCACGCAGGATTTTTGGAGGAATTATTTATTATGGTAGTAGCCGGAGATTTTAAGAACGGTATCACTTTCGAAATGGACGGACAGGTTCTTCAGGTAATCGAGTTCCAGCACGTCAAGCCGGGCAAGGGCGCAGCTTTCGTCCGCACCAAGATGAAGAACGTCATGACCGGAGCGGTCACTGAGCGCACCTTCAACCCCACCGATAAGTTCGAGAACGCAATCGTTGAGCGCAAGGAGATGCAGTATCTCTACAACGACGGCGATCTCTATTACTTCATGGATATGGAGACCTTTGAGCAGCTCCCCATCAACGCTGACAAGCTCTCCGACAGCTTCAAGTTCGTCAAGGAGAACGAAATGTGCAAGATCGTCTCCTACAAGGGCAACGTCTTTGCAGTCGAGCCTCCGATGTTCGTCGTGCTCGAGGTCACCGACACCGAGCCCGGCTTCAAGGGCGATACCGCTACCGGTACCACCAAGCCCGCAACGCTCGAGACCGGCGCCGTCATCAAGGTTCCGCTGTTCATCGACATCGGCACCAAGATCAAGATCGACACCCGCACCGGCGAGTATCTTGAGCGCGCCTGAATTATTTTCAGCATATCCGACATAACGAGAGCGCGGGTCTTTGCCTGCGCTCCGGAAATATTTGCTAAAGGAAAGAGGTTTTTGACTATGAAGCTCACCGAAAGAGCCGCTTATCTCAAGGGACTTGCCGAGGGCTACGCTCTCGATTCCGACAAGCCGAAGAATAAGCTCATCACCGAAATGATCGGCCTCATCAGCGGAATGGCTGACCGCATCGACACCCTCGAGGAGCAGGTCGACACTCTCGGCGATTATATCGAGGAGATCGACCACGATCTCGGCGACGTTGAGTCTGAGGTCTATGAGATCGAGGACGACGAGTGCTGCGACTGCGACGACGAGGACGACGATGAGTGCGAGTGCGACGAGTGCTCCGATGAAGACGACGACGAGACCTTCTATGAGGTGATCTGCCCCAAGTGCGGCGAAAAGGTCTACTTCGACGAGTCTGTCGATCCTTCCGACATCACCTGCCCGTCCTGCGGCGAGACCTTTGACTGCGTCTGCGAGGACGACTGCGACTGCTGCTGTGACGACGATTGCGGCTGCGACGATAGCTGCTACTGCTGCAATTCCGAGTCAGAAGACAAATAATATATTATAGCACAAAAAGCAGAGTTTGTCAAGCCCGAATTATCATTCCTTTGAATGACGATTCGGGCTTTTCTTTTTTGCCGGGACATGATATAATTATATTGTCTTTTAATCAAGGAGGGCATTATGTCAAGCGATAAACATATTCTTATAACCGCCGCCGCTTCGAATACCGGCTACGGAATAGCTGAAAAATTCGTCCGCGAGGGCTGGAACGTCCACATCACGAGCCGCTCGGCCGAGCGCTCGGAAGCCGCGGCTGAAAGGCTCCGCGCGCTTAATCCCGACGCAAAGGTCTACGCCGCCGCGCTCGAGCTCAGAAATCCGGAGGATATTTTCAGCTTTTTTGCAGACTACGACAGCAGATTCGGCCGTCTCGACGCCTTTGTCCAGTGCGCCGCAGATCTCGGGATCACAAAGCACGATATCTTCGACTTCACGGTCGAGGAGATGGACTCGCTGCTCGAGACGAACCTGCGCGGAGGCTTCTTTTCCTGCCGCGAGGCCGCAAGGATAATGAAAAAAGGCGGAACCGGCTCGATCATCACGCTCTCAAGCGTCACCTACGACTACTGCGTCCGCAATCGCGTCGGCTACATCACGACAAAAGGCGGGATCGTCTCAATGACCAAGGCGATGGCGCTCGACCTCGCGCCCTATGGGATAAGAGTCAACTGCATACTGCCCGGACTGGTCTCGACCGACCGCTTCGACCGTATGCCCGACGCCGAAAAAGCGAGACGCCGCGCGGTCTATCCGCTGAGAGAAAGCTATCCGTCCGACATCGCGAACGCCGCGTGGTATCTCGCGACCGAGCTTTCGGCTAACGTCACCGGAACCGAGATGGTAGTCGACGGCGGAGCCTGCATACAGGCCGCGACCGCCGCTTCCAATCCGATAACAAAATAAGAAAGAGGTACAAAATGAAGATCACAAACATTGAAACGATTATCCTGAACGCCTACCGCACTAACTGGTCGTTCGTCAAGGTCAGCACCGACGAGGGCATAACCGGCTGGGGCGAGGCTTCGCTCGGAACCCGCGAGATGGCGGTACAGGGCTGCGTGGAGGACTTGAAGCGTCTGATTGTCGGACGCAATCCGCTCGAAATCGAACGGATGATGTTCGAGGTCACTCGCGATTCCTACTGGAAAGGCGGCCCGGTTTTCGGCTCGGCGCTTTCGGCTGTCGAGATGGCGTGCTGGGACATCCTCGGCAAGCACTACAGCGCTCCGGTCTACAGCTTCCTCGGCGGAAAGATGCGCGACCGCGTCAGAATGTACGCAAACGCATGGTTCGTCGGCGCGAAAACTCCGGACGAGTTCGCGGCGAAGGCGAAGCTCGCAGTCTCAAAGGGCATAACCGCGCTGAAGTGGGATCCCTTTGGAAAGGCTCACCTGACCCTGACCAAGGAGGAATTCTGGCGCGCGGTCGATATCGTCGGAGCAGTCCGCGAGGCGGTCGGCCCCAACGTCGATCTGCTCATCGAGTGCCACGGACGCTTTGTCCCGAACACCGCTATCGAGGCTTCAAAGGAGCTGGCGCAGTTCAAGCCGATGTTCATGGAGGAGCCGGTAGAGCCGCATGAGCTCGATATGCTCGTTCAGGTTCACAACAAGTCCGCGGTGCCGATAGCCGCCGGAGAGCGCATATACGGAACCTACGACTGGTTCAAGACGCTGAAAGCCGGAGCTCTCGACTACGCGCAGCCCGACGTCTGCCACTGCGGCGGAATCCTCGAGACCAAGAAGATCGCGGCGATGGCTCAGGCAGCCGGAATCATGCTCTCGATCCACAATCCGTCCGGCCCGCTTGCGAACGCGGCGATACTCAACCTCGCTGCCTGCACGCCGAACTTCTATATCCACGAGATAATGCTGACCGATCTGCCGTTCAGACCTCAGCTCTCAAACGAGGAGGTCGTCTATGAGAACGGCTGCATCCTGATAAACGACAAGCCCGGACTCGGCGTCGAGATCAACGAAGCCGCGGTTTCCGAGCATCCCTACGAGCCGATCAATTTACGCCACTACAACGGAAATCTGACAAATATCCGTCCGGCAGGAATGAACTGCTACTACTTCAAGGGCATCGCTCCCGATCCGGAAGAATAAGATTCGCTCCCCTCTGCGCCTGATATGGCAGAGGGGAGCGTCTCGTCATTTATCACAAATTTTGTCGGTTTTTTTGTACATGAAGCGGTCGAGGTCGGTGACGCCCAGCAACATAAGCTCATCAGCCGAGCGCTCGACGTCCTCGGGCGTATTGAAATCGGGTATCAGCGGCAGACGCACCCGCAGCTTTTCGGGGCAGAGATGCGCCAGAAGCATGAGATTTTCGCGCATGATATCGGCGCTTCTGCCGGTATAGGCGAAATAGATTTCGGGATTCATATCCTTGACGTCGATTATGAACCTGTCGGCGCGTGAAGCCAGCGCGGAAATGTCGCATTTTACCGCGAGACTGGTCTCGATATAAAAGCGCCAGCTCAGCCCGAGCGACCGGGTATAGTCGATGAAATCGCATATGAATCCGATCTGCAGAAGCGGCTCGCCGCCGCCGAAGGTGACTCCTCCGCCGGTGGCTTCAAAATAGAGCGAATCGCATTTCAGCTTATCATAAAGGCTTTCGACCGCATAGCCGGTGGATTTTCCGCCGTGGCACTGGGGATTCAGACACCATCGGCAGTCAAGGGGACAGCCGTAGCCGCCGACAAGCGTCGTCACGCCCTCTCCGTCGGTAGCCATCCGATGCCGCGCGATTCCGATTGTCTCAAAGCACATCCGGAACATTTCCGTCGTCGTCCGGCTCGATGATCTCGCTGAGGTCTGTATTGTTGGCCGGCAAAATTCCTGTCGCCTCTTGCTTGATCAGTTTATCGATCGGCTCGCAGGAGGTGCAGCTTGCGGCGATCAGAGCGGCTGAAATTCCGGCTACGAACACCTTCTTGCCCTGACGGCGGCGGTCGGCAAGTGCGCGTTCGAGGGCTTCGACCTCGGCTTCACAGCGGGGACAGGTTCCGGCGCAGTCGCCCTTATGCTTACATTCGGCTATGGTCAGAGCGATATCGTTTTTCTTTGCGATATCGCGGCGAATCTGCTTGAGTATTGCGCATTTGTCTTTTCCGTTCATGATAATGTCGTTACCTTTCTGGATTTGTGTACGATTATTCTCCGTCCTCACTCTCCGGCGGGGCTGTCAAATCCCCCTCGATGATCGGGACTTCGCCCGCCAGCTCATATCCGTCGGTTTCATCCGTCTCGATGATGATATCGCCCTCGGTGGATTCGATCCATACATCTCCCTCAAGCTCGGTATTCGTGCTTATCAGCCGGTCGATCGGCTCGCAGGAGGTGCAGCTTGCGGCGATCAGCCCGGCGGAGATTCCGGCTACAATCACCTTTTTGCCCTGACGGCGGCGATCTGAAAGAGCGCGCTCGAGAGCCGCAACCTCGGCTTCACAGCGGGGACAGGTTCCGGCGCAGTCGCCCTTATGCTTACATTCGGCGATGGTCAGAGCGATATCGTTCTGCTTTGCGATATCTCGGCGAATCTGTTTGAGGATAGCGCATTTGTCTTTTCCGTTCATGAGCGTTCCAGCCTTTCGAATAAATCAATGGTACTGATATAGACGGAAATCAGGCGGAAAAGTTCCGGATTTGCGATAAATTTTAGAGCAGCACCGCTTGAGCGGGAATATCAGATCATTTATTCTGCCTGAAGACCTCATATCCGGCTATCGTCGCCGCCGACGCTGCTGACAGCGCGGCAGGGAAGTCCCGACCGTATTCAAGCCGCACTATCTCGTCCGCCGCGTCGAGCAGCTCCCGCGAAAGTCCGCGCTTCTCGCCTCCGACCGCTAATAGCAGCGGGAACGAGAGATCGGCTTCGTAGATTGAAACCGAATTTTTCATGTCCGCGCAGATTATCCTGACTCCGAGCTGCCGCATGACCTCGGCGCAGCCCGCCGAGTCCGACTGGAACATCGGCATCAGCTCGGACGCGCCCGCCGACGCCCGGCAGACCACTCCCGCCGCCGTCATCCAGTTCCGACGCGTGAGTATCGCCGCCGAAGCTCCCGCAGCCCATAATGAGCGCAGCGCGTAGCCGAAATTGTAGGGATCCTCGACGCCCTCTAACATCACGAAAAAGCGTTTTTCCCGCGGGATCGTATCCTCGACAGTTTTCGCGTCAAGCTCGGGGATAGTCCGGGCGGAAGTCTGCATCAGAAGCCCGCCGTGAGTGCTCCCGAGCGCTATCGAGCTTATCTCGTCGGGCGTGGCAGGGATAATTTCGAAGCCGTATTTATAGGACATCGCCTTGAGATAGGAAAGCTCGCCTGCGCGGGCTTTTTTCTTTGTCTCGTCAAAGTATACCCGCTCGATCTTTCGGTCGTAGCCGGGAGGAGGGCTTTCGAGCGACTTCAACACCGCGCGTATCGAGGTCATGCCCTCGAAAAGGTACGATTCTGACTGCTTGTCGGCTTCCTTCATCTGAGCGCCTTTCTGACCTCGGCAGCCCTGCCGCAGGAGTACGCGCCCTCCGAGCAGGCGCCCCAGAGACAGGACGGCCCGGCTTTCGCGAAAAGCAGCGGGCAGGCTTCGCGGCAGAGTTTCAGCATCTCGCAGGCGAGCTCGCGTATCTCCCACTGAGCGCGGTTGCAGCAGCGCAGCCGGAAGAAATTATGCAGCGAGCGGACGTTCATCGTCATGATGATCTTTGTGTCGCAGGCGTTGGGCAGGACGAAGCGCGCGTCCTCGTTAGCCTTTTTCTCGGCGGCTCTGCGAGCCTCGTCGGGCTTCATTCCGGCGGCTAAATTCGTCTCGAGGTGACGCGCCGTCAGCTTTTCGCGCAGGGACTCGTAGTGCTCGGCGTCCTCTTTCATCGCGCGCAGGAACTCCTCCCTGGCTTCGGGGATAGCTTCGATCTCCGGCGGGATGATAAAGCTGAAATCGCACTTTGAGACGTAGCGCTGGCTCTGCACCGAAAAGGACGCAATCCGATGCCGCGTGATCTGCGCGAGCAGCGCCCGGGAGACGCCCTCGATACCAAAGGTGAAGCTGGCGTGCTCGACCGGGGATTCGTGACCGAGGTCGCTCAGCAGATTCAGAAAGCTCTCGACCCTCTCGGGCGTCAGGTTGTCCTCCAGCGTGTCGATGTCGGATTTCGCGTAGCAGAGCTTAGCGGCCTCGGCGACCAGCTTTTCCGC
>CACXED010000058.1 GCA_902766575.1 uncultured Ruminococcus sp.
GTGAAGATGAGTTGCAAGCAACTCAGACGGAAAAAGGGCAAGCAGATGCGTGCTTAAGGCTTTAGCCGTGAATTGTGCGGTATTGCCTTAAGGCTATCAGTGAGCGCGCTTCTTGGAGATGACGATAGCTGCGGTAGCCGAAACTGCGAGAGCAACGACTGCGACAACAGCGGTGTCGGCGGTCTGAGGAGCGTCGGTAACTTCAGCGGGCTTCTGAGCTGCTGCGGCTGCCTTGGTGAAGTAGACGGAGAGGCCGTAGATATCGCAGCTCTTGAGAGTGGAATCGTCAAATCCGGTGGGGCAGAAGAAGTAGATGCTGTGAGTGCCGGCGGTGAGCTCCTCGGTGATGGAAGCGTAGCGCTTGTCGGCGGACTGGTCGAGGTCGAGGAGAACGCGCTTGCCTGCGTCGGTGGAGTCGATAGCATAGTCAAGGCCGCGGTCAGTACCGGTGCGGGCGATGTACTCTACGACAAAGGTGTAGGTTCCGGCTTTTTCAGCGTTGAACTCATAACGGACCCAGCAGTCCTTCTTGGGGCAGAACGAGGTACCGCCGTCGGAAAGGTTTACGACGCTTCCGCTGAACTCGGTGACATCGGCTTTGGACGCGCCCTTCTTTATAACGAGAGTTCCGAGATCCGTGGGAGCCTTGTCGGAGTAGGATACAGCTGCAGATACTCCGAGAGCGGCCATGGATACGAGCATGACCGCGCAGATTATGAATGCGAGTGTTCTTTTCATTTCCGTAAATCTCCTCTTTTGGAATAAATATAGATAACGCACGGTGTGAAGATATGGCTTCGCTGTGCAATTACTACAGAACGGGAAGCTCTGTAATGAAAATATTATACACCGTTTTTACCTGATTGTCAAGAGAATTTTACAATCTCGCGCAAAAAAATAAAATTATATTTCAGCAGCCAAAGTCAAAAAAGGAAATATTTCAGCAATCTTAAAAAATTTCTGCACCTTTGCCTGAGCTTTCCGCGATCCCGAGAGATATTTTCAAATAAAAGATTGATTTTTGGCGAAAAGTATGGTATGATATATAATAGAACATATCACAACGCATATCGGAGATACTGAAATGGAAACTAAATTTATCCGCCGAGCCGCTCGGTATGCCGCATTGCTTATTGCCCTGATGCTGACAGCGATGCTGTCAATGCTGCCGGTCAGCGCGGCGTCACAGCCTGACGTCAGCGAGATCACCTCTATCGCCCTCAACAAAAAATGCACCGACATTACGATAAACATAACCCTCGAAAAGAGCTACGCCAAGGAGCACAAAAACGAGACGCTCTATGTCTTTGAGCTGATGCCGTGGCAGTCGACCTCACAGCTTGCTCAGCTCGAGCCGGCCGCGACGGTCAAAGCCGCCGAGACCATGAAGGTCACGCTTCCCTACATCAACGGCAACGCCAATCGGCTCTATTCAAAGTTCCTCGTCGCCGAAAAGTCGGCGGACGGCTCGTATGTCATCGTCACCAGCGCGAAATATATCGAAAATCTCGGGCTGCTCTCCGAAAACAGCGAGCCCTATCCCGAATCCAAGAGCAAAAAGGGTCTTCAGGCGCAGATGATCTCCGATCTCCAGCTGCTCGGAGTCAGACACGCGCTCGTCAACGTCGCGCTCAACGAGTATATAGTCGGAGAGAACACCGAGTCGGCGGTCTCGTTTGTCTACAACGGACAGACCTATTACGTCAGCCGCGCCAAGCTCGAGAACCTCGACCACAAGGTGAAGTCGATGACCGACTCGGGCATGAATGTTTACTTCAATATTATATTGACCGCTCCCGACGAGAATGCCTCCGAGGTCGTCCGCAGCTTCTACTGCGACGGATACGACCCGAACGCCAACTCCTTTGCGCTCAACACCCGCAGCGAGACCGCGATGAAGAACTTTCAGGCGTTCATGGACTATATAGCGTCGCGCTATACCCGTCCCGACCGCGCCTACGGCTTTGTCCCGAACTTCATCCTCGGCTTTGAGGTCAACTCGGGCAGGAGCTGGAACAACGCCGGAGCGACCTCCATGCAGGCGAGCGTCTATTCCTATCATACCGCGTTCAGAGTCGCCTACACCGCCATGACCTCTCACTATGCAAACGGCAGAGTCTATATCTCGCTCGGAAACAACTTCAACTCAGCCGCAGAGACTCCCGGAGCCGATGCCGATCCGGCTTACGACTGGTCGGCAAAGGAATATCTCGACTTCTTTGCGTCGGTGGTCAGGAACTCCGGCGACATTGACTGGGGGCTTTCGGTCAATCCCTATCCGTCGGATCAGACGATGACCGAGTTCTGGCTCGACGAATACGCGAAAAACGAGGTCACGACGCCCTTTGTGACGATGAAGAACATCGGCGTCCTGACCGAATATATGCACGGCGAGAGCCTTACCTACAACGGCAAGCCGCGCAGCATTATAATCGGCGAGTTCGGCGTAGGCGGAGACCCGACGAGCAACGACTCGATGTCGATGCAGGCGGCGGCTTACGCGCTCGCCTATTACGCCGCGGCTCAGAACGAGGATATCGACGCGTTTATCTGGCACCGTCACGTCGACCACGCGGGCGAGGGACTTTGCTTCGGACTCTGGTCGTCGATCGACGGCAACGTGCAGCTCCCGCTCGCGAAAAAGACGATCTACAGCGTTTTCGCTCAGATCGACACGGCTAAGAGCGGCGACGTCACCTCCTTTGTGAAAACCCTCGTCGGAAGCGGCGCTTTCAGCCTGTTCATGCCCGACAACGTCAAATACTCGCAGTTCGATGTCAGAACGGTCATCGACGCTATCCGCGCCGACGAGAGCGAGTTCGAAAAGGGCTACGGCGAGCGCGTCCTGTTCGACCTGACTCAGGGCAGCTTCTGCAGGTTCTATCCCACCGACAACTTCAAGTACGTCGAGCTCAGCCCCTTCGACGGCAAACCGGAGACGATACTCTACGCACAGGCTTCGGGAGTTCCGACCGAATACTCGGGCATAGGAACTGTCATAAGCGAGCCTGAGGCGCTCAAGGACGCGCACTATATCACGCTCGAGCTGATGATCAACGCGCCCGAGGAGGTCGCGGGAGTCGACATGATGCTCCGGCTTGAAAAGACCGGCGACGCCGATACCGTCGTCTTTGACGGAGAGGTGCTCCTCAAGCCCAACGTGATGCAGACGGTCAGCTTCAAGATCAAGGACTTCACTTCCCTGACCGACGGCAGCGCCGATATCCTCAAGCTCTGGATAAAGACTCCCGACGCCGACTCTCCCGACGGAGACTACGGTATCTGGCTGAGGGACGTCGTGCTTCACACAAAGAGCGGGATTTCGGTGTTCGGAGTCATAATCAGTATAGTGATAGCGCTGATAGCTCTCGCGGTACTGGCGTATCTCGCGCTCTATATCCGCGCTCAGCATATCCGCAAGAAGCGCCGCGCCGAGGCTGAACGCCGTCGCCGTCAGCAGCTCCGTATGCAGGCAATGCAGCAGAATCGCGGCATGAATCCCCCGCCATACTCGCAGAACCCGAACAACAACGGCAATCACAACAATTTCAGATGAAAATACCGCCGCCGGAGAGCTCTCCGGCGGCGGTTCTGTTTGATTGATTTCAGGTCAGATATGCTTCTTGGCTTCGTTGATGCGCTCGGCGAGCTTGTCGACCTCAATGTCGTTGTATCTGACCGGGAAAGTCAGCTTCTGCTCTCCGGCGGAAAGCGTCATGTACGAGAATTTCTTGAGAACGCCCTTGACCCTCGCTTCCCTCTCCTCGACAGAAGCGGTCAGGTCGGAGAGCGGAAATTCGAGCTTTTCAGTCGTTATGGAATCGTTCGGAAGGTCTATTCTGAAGCAGTCGATTTCGAGCGACTTCTTTTCGAAGTAAATGTCTGTGCGAACGAAAAGCTCGGAGCGCGGCTTTTGCGACTTGTCTAAGCGACCGTATTTATTTCCCTCGAAAACGAACTCGTCGAACGTGTAGTCCGGCGCGCTTTCGTGCGGGACAGACGCTCTCGCCGAGTCGGCCTTATCGGTGAAGTAGGAGAGATACGCCGAGTCGCCTACGCTGAGGATGAAGCCCGCTACCAGAAGCGCGGCTCCGGCTATCATCACCGGCGTTCCGATCATCCAGATCTCAAAGCTGTACCAGTAGATCAGAAATCCTACACCCATGAGCAGGGCTCCGACGGCGATGAAAGGCGTGCTGTTCTTAAAATAGCGAAGTAATTTAGAGTTTTTCATAAGCAATAGCCTCTCTTTCATTTGTCAGTAAATTGATTATAGCATATTGTTCCTTATATGTCAAGTGCAAAGATTATTATATATGTTTTTTGCACAAAAAGCGGGCGGAAAGCCGTCTGACCGCTTTCCGCCCGTGGTTTGGTCTATTGAGCCTGCTTGCCGTCGGCGACCGAAGAACCGTAAACGATCTTCCGGATGCTGTCGGTAGAAAGGAAATATTGTCTTGCGAGCTCCTCAATGGAGACGCTTTTGCGGTACTGCTCGCGGATAGCGTGATTGCGCTCGGCATATTTCTGCTTTGCGCCGCTTCTGATGCCCCACTCGGTCTTGTCCGACTTTGTCGGGATGTAAAGCAGCTCGCCGTCGATGTACTTCTGAATTTCCTCTATAAGTTCACAGGGCAAAATATCCCTTGCGTTCTTGTACGCCATCTGCGTGCTCTCCTCTCGTCATGTATATCCCGTGGAGGCCGTTTGTACGACCTCCGCGAGACGGCACAACTCGCGGATCGCTCTCCCACATACGACAGGAGTTTTCGATGCCCGGTGTTATGCCGAAATCACCTTATTATTCGTCATTTGAAAACCAGCTCCTTTCGTTATGTTTTTGCAGTCCCGGTGAAGACTGCGTATACATTATACACCAATAAAATCAAAAAATCAATAGAAAATTTAAATATAATCAAACATTCCGGAAATTTTTTTCAGAGAAATTGCAGTGAAGAAATTTCGGAATTTCTATTGACAATCATCTGAACGTGTGATATACTATAGTAAAGTCATTATAAAGAAAGGATCAATACCATGAACGTACAGACTCTCGCGCAAAGCATATCCGAAAACATCTCCAAGGTGATCTACGGAAAGGAGAGCCGGATAAAGCTCATCCTGACCGCGTTTTTCGCCGGAGGGCATATCCTGCTCGACGATATCCCCGGAACCGGAAAGACCTCGCTGGCGAGAGCTCTCGCGCGCTCTATCGGCGGCGATTCAAAGCGCATACAGTTCACGCCCGATCTGCTCCCGAGCGATATCACCGGAATCAACTTCTTCAATATGAAAACCTCGGATTTCATCTTCCGCCGGGGACCGGTCTTTACAAACATCCTCATCGCCGACGAGATCAACCGCACCACTCCGAGAACTCAGTCGGCGCTCCTCGAGGCGATGGAGGAGCGTCAGGTCTCGATCGACGGCGTGACCTATAAGCTCGGAGAGCCATTCTTCGTCATCGCGACACAGAACCCGATAGAGTCTCAGGGAACCTTCCCGCTGCCCGAGGCTCAGGTCGACAGATTCCTGATGAAGCTCTCGCTCGGCTATCCCGACAGAGCGTCCGAGCGGGCGATACTCTCCGGTCACGCGGTCGAAAGTCCGCTCTCGACGCTGGGAGCGGTCTGTCAGACAGGAGACGTCGTCGCCGCCATGCGCGCGGTCAGAGACGTTCACGTCAGCGAACGCATCGGCGACTATATCGTCAGCATCGCCGGCGCGACCCGCGAGAGCGACCGCATACGCCTCGGTGTCTCGCCGAGAGGCACTCTGGCTCTGATGCACGCGGCGCAGAGCTATGCGGCGATAGAGGGACGGGATTTCGTGCTGCCCGACGACGTCAAGGCGGTAGCCGCTCCGGTGCTCGGACACAGGATTATCTCCCGCTCCCAGTCCGAAGCCCGCATTTCCGGCGCGAACGAGAATCTGATCGACTATATAGTCGACTCGATACCCGTTCCGGTAGAGTGACCGGGTGACGCGCCATGCTGTTCATAGCGATAGCTATAACCCTCGCGGCGCTCTATTTCGTGCAGATGAGGGTCTACAAAAAGCGCACCTTCGATAAGCTCAGCTATAAGGTCTCGCTCGACTCCTCGGAGGTCACGGTCGGCGACGATATCTATATGTTCGAGGAGCTGACCAACGACAAGGCGATGCCGCTTCCCTATATCAAGATCTCGACGAACCTGCCGGTGGGACTTGCCTTCCGGCTTGTAAAGAACGCGAACGGCAAGCTCGGCGACACCTTCATGGGGAGCGTTGAGAGCATCTTCGTCCTCAAGGGCAGACAGCGCATCAGACGCCGCTGGAGGATCGCCTGCCGAAAACGCGGAATCTACTCGCTCGGAAACGCGACGGTGGTCTCGAACGACCTCATCGGCTTCAATCCGATCTCGACGGTGCTCAGAGTGCCAAAGAGCAAATCGACGACTGTCACCGTTCTGCCGGCTCAGGCGGAGCTTGAGCGCGACTTTTCGTCGACCGACTGCTTTGCCGGAGATATCCTCGTGAAAAAAAGCCTGCTCACCGACCCGATGCTTAGAAGCGGCGCGAGGGACTACACGCCCTTCGACCCGATGAACAGGATCAACTGGAAGCTCTCTGCGTCTCATGGAAAGCTGCTCGTCAACGTCGAGGAATACGTCACCAAATTCCAGTCGAACGTGATACTCAATATGTGCTCGCAGATAATCGAGCGCAATGAGGACACGCCCGACAATCCCGAATTCATCGAGTACAACATCACAGTCGCCGCGTCGCTGATCGGGCGTCTCGCCGCGGAGAACTCTCCGGTGAGACTGATAGCCAACACTCCGCCCGAGACCATACACGGGGACTACCGCGCCGGAAGCGACGAGACCGGCTCCAAGATAATGATGACTCCGCCGTTCACCGGAAAATACGGCGTTCTCGACGCGATGCGGACGCTGGCCATGCTCGAGATGAAATACTCAATGCCGGTGGAAAAGCTGCTCGACTATGTGTGCGACCATCCGGGCGTCTTTTCGGAGAACGGGAACATAGTCTTTGTCACCTCGGTGATCGACGGACGCATGACGCTCTTTTACGAGCAGATGAAGCGGCTCGGGATCGACGTCATATTCTACGTCACGACCTCAAACCGCGGTATAGACCGCATACCCGACGGAATGAAGGTCTTTTACCGCACCTATTTCGACTCGTACAAGGCGGTGGGACAATGGTAGAAAAGCTGAAAATAACTTTCGGGCGGCTTTTATACGCGGCGAGCCTGCTCTTTTCGGGGAAAGCCGATCTGATCTGCGGGCTTCTGTCGGCGCTCGGGATGTATATGTTCGCGCTGCTCATCAGCTTTGCTCTGATCGGGAGTCTTATAAAGGTTCCGGTGAGCTTTGTTCTGCTGATCTCGATCTGGTTCTTCATCGCGCTGATCTTGCAGAAGATAATACTGACCGCGCTCGGAGTAAAGCGGCAGTTCGACTATTCGTGGGAGGGCAGCGTGGTAAACTTCCGACCGAAATACGCGCTGCCGGTCGTCGGGATATTCGTTATCACGGCGCCGCTGACCTATCGCGCGTTTTTCGAGTATTTCCGGCAGATGATGCTCTCGGGCAAGCTGAGCTCCTTTGACCAGTACTCGATCCAGCCGTTCATCTGCATAATCGCCTGCGCGATAATGGCAGCCGCGGGGATACTCGTGCCGTTCTATCACTACAGCAGCCTGATGTCGTTAAAGCGCGTGCTGACCTGCAGCGGAGTGGGATTTCTGCTGCTCTGCCTTTCGGGATTCCCGACGAGCGTCGGCGTCTGCTACGGAGGGTATATGCTCTGCGCCGCGCTGATACTGAATCAGAGCTGCATCATGCGCTCGGTCTCGGCATCCACGGTGACAAAGCTGAACGACAGACAGCGGTTCTACGATATGCGCATGACGCTGCTCTGGCTTTTTGGAGGAGCGGTATTCGGGCTGTTCGCGTTCATGTTCGTCGGAGGAATGTGGTATATGATAAAGTTCCTCATCTTCATGATCCTCTGGACGATCATTCACGCCGAAGCGGGTGAGCATGAAAAAATCACTGAGCAAGTAAATATCGAAGATTCGGTCTTTAACAGCAGCTACGCCGTCGCGATGGTGCTGGAAGCCATCATTATCCTGATAGGAGCTCTGCTGCTGGTAATATTTGTGAGATCTGGCGCGGTTCAGGCGATACTCAGGGCGATAAAGAGCTTTTTCGAGTCGTTCATCGCGCTTTTCATGGGAAGGGAGCCCTATCAGTCCGAGCGGGAGATCAACTATCTCGACGAGACCGAGACCATCGCGTCCGATTACAGCGCTTCACGCGCGCGCCAGCCCTTTGTCTATAACGGCAGGCGGCGGATGACCTACCGGGAGTTCTGCGGAGAGCTGAATTCGCTGAAAACCGACGAGGAGCGGCTGACCTATTCCTATGTCGTCATGGTGGAGCTTCTGCGCGAGCTGAACCCGTCTCTGAGCCGCACCGACACTCCGCGCGAGCTTGCCGAAAAGATCAGGAGCTCGATAAGCCTTGATGAAATCGACTCAATCACCGATACGCTCGAGCTTGTGAGCTACGCCGAGCGCTCGCCCGCTCCCGGGCTTTCAAGACGCGCGCTCGGAGCGGTATGCGGCGTTGTGGAGAAGCGGCTCTCGGGAAAATGAGGGGAACCGGAATTCGTATCAAATTTTGCGAAAATGTTAAATAACATTGAAAGCAGTGGACAATCCGCCGAATTTATGGTAAGATATCAGCAGAACGGCGCATGAGCCGGACCTCATGCCCGGTCTGCCGATTTTTTATGTGGGAGAGCCTCAGCACAAACGGTAGAGGCAGTTATCTTTATCATGGATATTCAAAACCGAAATTCCGCGCTCGATATCACTCGGATAGCAGCGCTGTTCTGCGTTATCTCGGTGCATTTCTTTCTGAACAACGGCTTCTATTACGAGCCGATGATCGGCCGCAGGATGTATCTGATGACGACGATGAGAACCGGATTTATGGTCTGCGTGCCGCTGTTTCTGATGCTGACCGGCTATCTGATGAACAAAAAGTCGCTGTCGGTAAAATATTACCGCGGGATAATCAAAACGCTCGGGATATATCTGCTCGCAAGCGCCGCCTGCGCTTTGTACAAGATATTCGTGCTTGGCACCGAGCTGTCGCTCGACCTGACGCTCTGGGGAGTGCTCGGATACAAGACGGCGAACTATTCCTGGTACATCGAGATGTACATAGGGCTGTTTTTGCTGATCCCCTTTGTCAATCTGATCTGGAACAATCTCGGATCACAGAAAGCGAAGCTGGCGCTGATAGTCACGTTCGTCTGCCTGACCTCGCTGCCGACGATGACGAATATATACAATTTTGAAAGCCTTGAGTGGTGGAAAACGCCGACTCTTTCGACCGAGTACCGTCAGATACTTCCCGACTGGTGGGTCAGGCTCTACCCGCTGACATACTATTTTCTCGGAGCGTATCTGCGGGAATTTCCGCTGAAGCTGAAGCAGTGGCAGAAGCTCGCGATATATTTCGGATGCGTGATCGTGTTCGGCGCGTTCAACTTCTACCGGAGCTGGGGAGGATTTTTCGCGTGGGTAGTCTATAACGACTGGCACGGGCTGCCGAACGTGATAATGACCTTCTTTTTGTTCAGCTTCCTGTCCTCGATAGATACCGGGCGGTACCCGGTATGGCTCAAAAGGGTGTTGATGGCGCTCTCCGACTGGTGTCTCGGCGGCTATCTCGTCTCGTACATATTCGACAATCTTTTCTACGCCGAGCTGAACGCCCGCGTACCGATTATGACGCACCGGCTCGAGTGGTACCCGCTGATAGTTCCGGCGGTGTTCGTCTGCTCGCTCGCGCTGTCCGGCGGGCTGAACTGCATATACAAGGGAATCGCGGCGCTCTGCTCGCTCGTTTACGGCAGGATCGCGAAAAGAGAAGTACCGCCGACCGCTCCCGCGGAGGAGCTCTCCGCCCCTGCTCCCATTGATACCGCCGCTCCGTCTCCCGTCGACGCGAGCCAAACTGCCGCTCCCGATAAGGAGCAGGATAAGAAAACCGACGACGAGCTTGCAAAAATGGGTTGACATGGATATGAGTTTCATGTATAATATTTTTGAGGTGATTTTGTGACGAGCGGTATGAAAAAAATACTGATATCCTTTTTAACACTCCTGATAATCATCTTCGCTGCGTCCTGCTCGGACGCCCCAAAATTCAGCGAAGCCGACGCGATAATAAAGGACGGCGCGACGGATTTTGTCATCACGCGGTCCGACGTTGACGACGGTAGCGGCAAGGAGACCGCGCTGTCGCTCCGAAAGCAGCTCGCCGAGCTGACCGGAGTGGAATTTAAGCTGGGTACGGATTTCTATAAGGAGGGCAATCCTAACTTCACGATTCCCGAATGTGAAATCCTCGTCGGCAGCACAAACCGCGACGAGTATCGCGAGCTCGCGGACAGGATTCCGAAGAATCACGACTGGCTCATCGCGCGGAAAGGAAACAAAATTCTCATCGCCGGAAGCGAATCTCTATCCGACGCGCTCGATTATTTCATTGAAAATTATGTCGCCGACGGCAATGTCTACGTCCCCGACGGCGAGCTCTATGTACATACCGGAGATTATGTCTACGACTCGATAAAGCTCGGAAGCCGCGAACTTTCGGACTGCGAGATCGTCTATCAGGGCGGAAATGCCGCCGCAAAGCTCGCTGCGGAGGACTTCCGCGACAGGCTTTCCGAAGAATACGGCGTGACGCTTAAGGTATCCGCCGACAGCAGCCTTGGCAGCACGGAGCAGGGCGCAGAGGACGGACAGATATGCTTCTTCACCGACTATGACGCGGACGAGCAGTTCAAAAACTACTGCGTCGGCGGCGAGTCGCTGACTGTCAGCTGCGGAATACTGTCCGACCTTTCGGTGAGCGCGGAAATGCTCGCGGACTGGATGAAATCAAACGTGAGCGATAAAGTCCTCACGATAAATCAGAGCCTCCGGCTTGAAGCAACAAAGGAGAACGTGAACATGAAAATTGCAGACGCAAAGGTCATGGCTGAGCTTGACAAAAGGGCTGAGGAAATGAAGAAAGCCGTCCTTGAGTCAAAATCCGAATACGAGGTCAAGGAGGGACGCAAGGTTTATTATTTCGCGGCTGACGGCGACGATTCTAACGACGGTCTCTCGCCCGAAAAGCCGAAGAAATCGCTCGCGGGGCTTGAAAAAATCCCGCTCTTCAAGGGCGACGTCGTACTCTTTAAGCGCGGCGATACGTTCAGAGGTAAATTCACCGCAAGAACCGGCGTTACCTATTCAGCCTACGGCGAGGGCGACAAGCCCACGATAAACGCATCCGCAAAGAACTACGCCGACCCATTAGACTGGGAGGAGACCGGATATACGAACGTCTGGAAGTACCGCGGAGAGCTCAAAAACGTCGGAATAATGCTTTTCGACTACTCGTGCGAAATCGGAAACTACAACGAGACGGTCGGAACGATGCGGATTGCCGGAGTCGGCAATTTCGAAAACGAAAAGGATCTCGACGGAGACCTCCAGTTCTGGTCGGATCTTGAAACAAACAAGCTCTATCTCTACAGCGAGGAGAATCCCGGAGAGCGCTTCAGGTCCATCGAGATAGGCACGGTGGGCAACGCTATCGCGGGCGGCGGGAACACCGACGTGACGATAGACAATCTTCACATCATGCTGACCGGCTCGCACGGCGTAGGCTTCGGAACGACTAAGAATCTGACCGTCCGCAACTGCGTATTTGACTGGCTCGGCGGCTCGATACTCGCGGGCTTTAGCGGAGGAAACACAACAAGATACGGCAACGCGGTCGAGGTCTACGGCGGCGTTGACGGCTACAGGGTTTATAACAACTGGATGTATCAGATTTACGACACCGGAATCACGCATCAGTTCAACATAACTCCGTCGGTCAAGACCAATAATATGAACAACGTCGAATACTACGACAACCTTATCGAATACTGCTTCTGGTCTATCGAGTACTACAACGCTTCGTGCGGAGAGGGGACGACGAGAAAGACCACGAACGTCTATGTCCACGACAACTTCTGCCGTCTCGGCGGCTACGGCTGGGGCTGCAAGGGACGCGAGGGCAGCGCGCCTATGTACTGTATCGGAGCTTTCCCGGACGCCACCGAGAACTATGTGACCGAGAACAATATCTTCGACCGCTGCACGGGATATCTTGTCAGCACCTACGGTCAGGACCCGAAGGGCGATTACAAGTTCACTCACAACACCTATGTCCAGCCGTTCGGAAATAACTTCGCGAATATCGCCGGAGAAAAGCAGGTATTCGACGGCACGGCTCCCGAAAAGCTGAAAAAGCTGCTGCTCGAGGACGACGGTGTGTATTACTTCATAATGGACGACACGAGCAATAAATAATACTCATTGAAACTGGACCGGCGTCGGAATGGCGCCGGTTCTGCTTTCACGGCAGGTAATTTTCGATTATATTCAAAAAATATCCGCGTCGTTCATGAATAAGTCATAATATTGTGGTATAATATAAAATACGATTTGAAAGGATGTGACGGCATGGCGGACAATAAAACCGGGACAAAGCTCATAGCGCCGAACAAAAAGGCTCGCCATGACTATTTCGTCCTCGACACCTACGAGGCGGGAATCGAGCTCTACGGCACTGAGGTGAAGTCGATAAGACGCGGTCAGGTCAATCTCAAGGATTCCTACTGCTCAATCGACAAGGGCGAGCTTTTCGTCTGGGGTATGCACATCAGCCCCTACGAGCAGGGCAATATCTTCAACCGCGATCCGATCCGCACCCGAAAGCTCCTGATGCACAAAAAGGAGATAAACAGGCTCCTCGGAACCGTGACACAGCAGGGGCTGACGCTCGTGCCGCTGTCGATCTACTTCCGCGGCTCGAGGGTGAAGCTCGAGATCGGGCTCTGCAAGGGCAAAAAGCTCTACGACAAGCGCGACTCCGACGCCGCAAGGCAGGCTGACCGCGAGATCGAGCGGGCTATGAAATCGCGCTCCCGCTCGTCGCGAGACGATTACTGATATGGGGATGTAAAGGTTTCGACGGGGATTTTGAAGTACAGTAAGCGGGTAGAGACGCCTGATCTCTTAAAAATTGGCAAATTAAAATTAAACGCTAATAACACTGAATTAGCTGCTGCCTAAGTGCAGCGTGTCCGGCGATTGAGTACTGCGGCTTTCGCATGGGCATCATTCAGCAGTGAACGTGAGCAGCAGTTTCGCTCTTGAAGCTGCCACGCATTAAAGGGCTACCGAGCCGCTGAGCCTGCCGTCCGGCGCTCCGGCTGGGGAATTTCAAACGAACGGATGCACCCGGAGAAAGCTGTATGAATGGATTTTCGGACAGGGGTTCGATTCCCCTCATCTCCACCAAACGCAAGAACCGCTCACCATGCCGATGAGCGGTTTTTTCTTGCTGTGATGCAGCTCCGAGCGCCGGGCGGGCCGCTCAAAAAATCCCCTGAGTTCGTCGAGCCTCTAAAGGCTTTCCTCCCGGAGTGATTTTTTCCGGGTCATTTTTCTCAATAATAACTTCACAGAATTGCAATATGATCCAGCGAAATTTTTCAAAAGAGCGGCCTTTCGTGCAAATCGTGCAAAGCGCTTCCTCCGGACGCGGATCGGCTCGATTGCAAATTATTCGGTCGTTTGATTTTTTCGCGCAAATATTTTCGTTTAGTAATATTTTAACGTAATTTATCCGGTGCGAGGGCTGAATTTGTATACTGCAACAAACTTTAAGAAATTGTAAGTAAAATATTGACGAACTGTGTAAAATGTTATATAATATTATCGAAAGAGTCAAATGAAGCCGGCAGGAAACATCCGGCGGTCAGATCGTTTGTTACGAATCCTCCGCCGCTTGACCGAAGGAGCAAAACTCTCAGGTAAATAGACTGCCGTCCGATGACACTCCGGAGAATCCCGAAAGGGTGCCGAAGGTGCAACACTCCCGCTTTCCGGGAGCGAATCTCTCAGGCAAAAGGACGGAATGAATACTCATCGCCCGCCGTATCCTCCTATATGGTCGATACCTGCGGGAACGTCGTTTTTTATCCGGGGTTTCAGCCGCTTCTTTGTGCGCGGCATGAAGCTCTTATTTTATTTTAGGCAGGTGCTTTTATGCAACCGTTAGTATCATTTTTAGCCGGCGGTTTTGTCGACAAGATCGCCGAGATCAACAACGCGATAAACGGCGTTGTCTGGGGCGTCCCGGCGCTGGTGCTGCTCATAGGTACCGGTATCCTGATGACCATTCTCACCAAGTTCTTCCAGTTCTCCCACTTCGGGCATATGTGGAAGGAGACCATCGGCTCGCTTTTCAA
>CACXED010000059.1 GCA_902766575.1 uncultured Ruminococcus sp.
CATGGGTTTGACGACATGGTCGGGCAGGAAAACCTCGTCGGACCGGGCGGAATACTCCGCAGAATGGTCGATTCCGGCCACCTGACGAACATGATATTCTTCGGTCCGCCCGGAACCGGAAAGACCACCGCCGCCAACATAATCGCCGAACGTTCCGGAATGACCCTCAGACGTCTTAACGCCACCACCGCCGGTATAGCAGACGTGAAAGCGATCATAGACGAGACGGGAACACTCCTCGGCAGCTCCGGGATACTCCTGTATCTAGACGAGATACAATATTTCAACAAAAAGCAGCAGCAGTCGCTCCTCGAATACATTGAGGACGGACGCATCACCCTTATCGCGTCAACGACAGAGAACCCGTATTTTTATGTGTACAACGCGATAATATCGCGCTCTGCGGTCTTCGAGTTCAAGCCGGTCTCACCCGATGAGACAAAGCGCGCGATAACCCGCGCTCTCGACAAGCTGAACCACGACGGCTGCGCTCCGGGTGAAGAGCCCGGACCCGAAGCCGTAAAGCTCGACGTCAGGGCGCTGGAGCTCCTCGCGTCGCGCGGCGCGGGGGACGTCAGGCGGAGCCTCGGACTGCTCGAAAACGCGTACTATCTCGCCGGGACCGGCGGGACAATCACGACGGATATCGTCGACGGGCTGACCCCGAAAGTGCTCGGGAGCTTCGACAAAGCGGGAGACGTCCACTACGACCTTCTCTCCTGTCTCCAGAAATCAATCCGCGGCTCGGACCCGGACGCCGCCGTCTTCTATCTCGCGAAGCTGCTCGAGGGCGGTGATATCCTCTCCGCCTGCCGCAGATTGCAGGTCATCGCGAGCGAGGACATCGGGCTGGCGTACCCGATGGCGGCGGCGATCGTCAGAGCGTGCGTCGACAGCGCGCGGGAGCTCGGACTCCCCGAGGCGCGAATCCCGCTGGCAAACGCGGCACTGATGCTGGCGACCGCGCCGAAATCAAACAGCGCCGAGAGTGCGATCGACCGCGCGATGGCGGATATTTCAGCCGGAAAAGGGCAGAGCGTCCCGCCCCACCTGCGCAGCCCGAAATTCGAGGGCTATAAATACCCGCACAGTTTCCCGGAACATTGGGTCGAGCAGCAGTACCTCCCGGACGACCTGAAAAACGCCCGCTATTACGAGTACGGATCGAACAAAACCGAGCAGGCGGCAAAGCAGTATTGGGACAAAATCAAGAATAAATAGCAAGCAAACGACACCGCATAGTTTCGCAATTCAACCAATTGTCACCGTAAAGCAGCGCCGCAAACAATAAGACGCCCACAAGTAATCGAGTAAAAATATCATCCGCAGGCAAAGCGTGCAGCGCAAAAGCAATCTCCGCAGTTCAACAAATGCCAAAGCCAAGCCGCGGCAAGCATTCGTGCAACAGGCAGAATCAAGCATCAATAGCAAGCAAACAACATCAAAAATCGGCGTCGTGCTCAGTTCAAGTAAGCCTCAGCAAAAGCCGTCCAGCCATTAAACCGGGCAGCAGAATCAAAGCATAAGTGCAATCAACAGCAAGCAATCAATACAGTATAATTCAATCTCTCAACGAAAGGAAACCACCATGAAAATCGTCCAGATAGGGCACGCGGGGCATTGCGGCTACGCGTATCCCGGCATTAAATCGCACGCAATCGAATTCACCGGACTCTCAGCCGGAAGCGCCGGACTTGAAACCGAAGGCATCATCGAATTCGCTGAAAGCCTGAAAAAACGCGGCTTTGAACCGAAAATATATTCCGACTGGAAGGAAATGCTCGACACCGAAAAGCCAGACATCGCGATAGTCGACCCGTGGTATAACGACCATGGAAAAATCTCGCTCTACGCGCTCGAGCACGGAATCAACGTATTCTGCGATAAACCCGCCGCGACCGATTTCGAAACCCTCGAAAAAATCCAGCGCTGCGATAAAGCAATCTTCGCCGCGATGTTCGACGCCCGCACAAACCCGGCGTTTAAAGCCGCGAAAAAGGCAATCAAAGAGGGAAGAATCGGCAAGGTCCGCATGATGGACTCGCGCAAATCCTACAAGCTCGGCAAGCGCCCGGCGTTCTATTCGTCGCGCGAAACCTACTGCGGAATCCTCCCGTGGGTCGCGATTCACGCGATCGACTGGATGAAATGGCTCTCAGGCGAGCATTACACCGACCTGACCGGCGCGGCAATATCGCGTCTCGACAACGGTGACAACGGCGACATGGACATAACCTCCGCGGCGCAGTTCCTGATGACAAACGACGTTATCGCGACGGTGACCGCCGACATGTACCGCCCGATGTCCGCGCCGACACACGGCGACGACCGCGTAAGAGTCGTTGGAACGAAGGGAGTCGTCGAAGTAACCGACGGAAAAGCGACATTGATAACCGATCCGGACGGCGTAATCGAGCTCGAAAACGAGCCCGCCGGCGACATTTTCGAAGACTTTTTAGCGCGTCTCTCAGGAGAAACCAATCACCTCACAAAGGAATCCTGCATCGAGTCTACATTCTGGGCGCTGAAAGCCGACGAGCGCGCCCGCGAAAGGTTCGAAAAGTAATTATTTTGCATTACTAACATGAAAGGATAGCAAGCAATGAATCAAGCATTCCGCGTCCTCGCTTTAGGCGATGTAGTCGGACCGGACGCCGTGAAATACCTGTCGCAGCGGCTCTGGGACTATCGAAAGTCGCAGAATATAAGCATGGTCGTCTGCAACGCCGAAAACGCCGCGCAGGGCAACGGACTCGACCCGCAGAGCGCCGCAAAGCTGCTCTCATCGGGCTGCGACGTCCTGACCGGCGGCAACCATATTTTCAGAAAAAAAGAGATAAGAAGCTACCTCGAGAACAGCACGAACGCCATCCGACCGGCAAATTACCCCTTCGGCGCGCCGGGCGGCGGACACACAACAATTGACATCGACGGCTACCGAGTCCTCGTGATCAACGTCCTCGGCGTCATCTTCATGGAGCCGCTCGCCTGCCCGTTCGCGACAGTCGACCGAATCCTCGAGCGCGAGCAGGGAAGATACGACTTCTCAATTCTCGACATCCACGCCGAGGCGACAAGCGAAAAAATCGCGCTCGCACGCTATTTCGACGGACGAATCGACTGTATTTTCGGCACGCACACGCACGTCCCGACCGCCGATAACCAGGTGCTCCCGAAAGGCAGCGGCTACGTGACCGACCTCGGAATGACCGGACCGACCAACAGCATTCTCGGCATCCGCTCCGACATAATAATCGAAAAACTTCGTACGAAACTCCCGGTAAAATTCGAGCTTGCCG
>CACXED010000060.1 GCA_902766575.1 uncultured Ruminococcus sp.
CTCGCTCAAGAACAATCTGCGCAACCTCGGCATCGCCGACCTCTACGGAGAGGTGCTCTCCGAGATGGGCTTCGCGCTTGACGAGATCTACACCCTTGAGCCCGATCCCGGACTCGGAAACGGCGGACTCGGCAGACTGGCGGCCTGCTTTATGGACGCGCTGACGACGCTCGACTATCCGGCGACCGGCTTCTCGATTCTTTACGAGTACGGACTTTTCAAGCAGCGCATTATCGACGGCGAGCAGATCGAGCTGCCCGACAACTGGATGCCCGGAGGAGACGTATGGCTCGTTCCGCGCAAGGATAAGACCTTCACCGTCAAGTTCGGCGGCAAGGTAATTGAGAACTGGGAGAACGGTCACTGCGATATCAATATCGAGGGCTGCGAGGCGGTTCAGGCTGTGCCTTATGACATGATGATCTCGGGCGCGGATTCCAAGGCGGTTAATATCCTCCGTCTCTGGAAGGCCTGCGACACGACCAACTTCAATATGAACCTGTTCTCGCAGGGTCAGTACTACAAGGCTATGCAGGAGGATACCAACGCCGAGATAATCTCCAAGGTGCTCTATCCCTCCGACAACCACACCGAGGGCAAGTTCTTAAGACTCACTCAGCAGTATTTCCTCGTGTCGGCGTCGCTCCAGTCGATAATCGCCGACCATCTTACCGCTTACGGTTCGCTCGGCAACTTCTCGGAAAAGGTCGCGATCCATATCAACGACACCCATCCGGCGCTGGTCATACCCGAGCTCATGCGTATCCTGATCGACACCTATTCCTACAGCTGGGACGACGCATGGAATATCGTCACCTCTACCGTCACCTATACCAACCACACCGTCATGCCTGAGGCGCTTGAGACCTGGAACGAGGATCTGTTCAAACTCAAGCTGCCGAGAATCTACTCTATCGTATGCGAGATCAACCGCCGCCTCTGCGCCGACCTCTGGAAGGCTTATCCCGGCGACTGGGACAGAATTTCGAGAATGGCTGTCGTCGGCTACGACCAGATCAGAATGGCAAATCTGTCGGTCATCGGCTCGCACACCGTCAACGGAGTTTCGAAGCTCCACTCCGAGATCCTCAAAAAGACGATTTTCCACGATTTCTACAAGTACACTCCCCAGAAGTTCACCAATGTCACTAACGGCATCGCTCACCGCCGCTGGCTCTGCTACTCGAACCCGCAGCTCACCGCGCTCATAGACGAGTGCATCGGCGACAGCTGGCACAAGCATCCCGAAAATCTGGCCGATTTCATGCGCTTTGCCAACGATGCGTCGGTGCTTGAGCGGATAGGGAAGATCAAGCGCGCCAACAAGGCTAACTTCGCGATCTACGCGGAAAAGCGCTGCGGAATGAAGCTCGATCCCGACTCGATCTTCGACGTACAGATAAAGCGTATGCACGAGTACAAGCGTCAGCTGCTCAACACGCTGCGGATAATCAGCCTGTTTGTTCAGCTAAAGGAGAATCCCGATCTCGACATCACGCCGCAGACCTTTATCTTCGGCGCGAAAGCGGCTCCCGGCTACTACATGGCTAAGAACATCATAAAGCTCATCTGCTATGTCAGCGCCGAGATCGAAAAGGACCCGAAGATCCGCGAAAAGCTCCGCGTCGTCTTTATGGAGGACTATAACGTCAGCCTCGCCGAGATACTCATCCCCGCCGCCGACATAAGCGAACAGATTTCGCTCGCCGGAAAGGAAGCCAGCGGCACCGGCTGCATGAAGCTGATGGCTAACGGCGCTGTGACTATCGGCACGATGGACGGCGCTAACGTCGAAATCTTCGATCAGGTCGGCGACGAGAATATGTATATCTTCGGTCTCTCCACCGAGGAGGTCGACGACCTCTGGAAGCGCGGCTACAACGCTATGCAGTATTATATGCAGAGCGACAGGATCCGCGCGGCAGTCGACGCGCTCGACGTCGGCTTCAACGGACGCTCGTTCGGTGATATCAAGCAGTATCTCATCAATCCGGCATACGCTCACGGCATTGCAGACCCGTATATGTGCCTTGCCGATTTCGATTCCTACGTCAACACTCACGACGCGATGGTCCGCGACTACTCAAACCGTGCAAAGTGGAACCGTATGTCGTTTGTCAACACCGCAAAATCCGGCTACTTCTCGGCTGACCGCTCGATACGCGAGTACGCCGACAATATCTGGCACATCCGCTCGATCAAGTGATGCTGCTCTACCCTGACTTTCACAGTATAAACGCGCGGGCGAGGCTCGGCGTAACGTCGGCTGAGCTCGGACCGACCGATTCCCGCGCATTTCGCCGCGGCGACACTCTCACCCTGTCGGTGAGAGTGCCGCGCGTTTTCTGCGCCAGGGGAGCGTCTCTGGCGCTCTATTCCGATTCGGATATGTCGGAGCGCGCCGTTCCGGCGAATTTTGTCATTTCCTGCGAGGAATTTGACTGCGATATCTATGAATCTGCGCTCGCGACGGGCGAGCTTGTGCCGGAGGGCGGATCGGGGCTCTTTTACTTCACGTTCGGAGTCGAGACGCCCTACGGCAGGCTCTACGTCAACCGCGATGGGACGCTGACTGCCGATCTCGCTGCCGCTGACCGGACGCAGCTCTCGGTCTTTGCCGAGAATTTTCACACTCCAGACCGCTTCAAAGGCGGCATGATGTATCAGATCTTTCCCGACCGATTTGCCCGCTCGGAGCATAAAAATCCTCTCCCTCCGCGCCGGACGCTGAATCCCGACTGGGAGAACGGCGTACCTCAGTTCGCCGACAAGCCCGGCGGCGAGGTCGCCAACGATATGTTCTTCGGCGGAGATCTCTGGGGCATCGCGGAGAGGCTTGACTATATAAAGTCGCTCGGAGTCGATACGCTCTACCTCTGCCCGATATTCGAAGCGGCGTCGAATCACCGCTACGATACCGGAGATTATATGAAAATAGACCCGCTGCTCGGCGGAGAGGATGCCTTTGACAATCTTGTCTCCGAGCTGAAAAAGCGCGGAATGAAGCTGATCCTCGACGGAGTTTTCAACCATACCGGCGCGGACAGCAGATATTTCAACAAATTCGGTCACTACCCCGGACCGGGCGCGTTCGGCTCAAAGCGCTCGAAGTACAGAAAATGGTACACATTTGAGAAGGACGGAAGCTATCGCTGCTGGTGGGGAGTCAAGATCCTCCCGGCGGTCAGAAGCTCGGAGCCGTCCTACCGCGAATTTATCTGCGGAAAGAACGGCGTCGTCCGGCATTATCTCAAAAAGGGGATCGACGGCTGGCGGCTCGACGTCGCCGACGAGCTTTCGGACGAGTTTCTCGACGATCTGCGCTCGGCGGCTAAGGCTGAATCGCCCGAGTCGCTGATCCTCGGCGAGGTCTGGGAGGACGCTTCGAACAAGGTCGCCTACGACCGCCGCAGACGCTATTTCGGCGGTCGGCAGCTCGATTCGGTGATGAACTATCCGCTCAAGGAGGGGATAATCGACTTTGTCCTCACCGGCGACAAGAAAAATCTGGTTTCGACCGCGGCGACTATCTACAGACACTACCCGAGAGAGGTTGGAGACGTGCTGATGAACCTGCTCGGGACTCACGATACCGAGCGGATTCTGACTGTCCTTGCCGACGTCGGAGCGGATAAGCTGACGAACGAGGAGCTTTCGCGTTTCAGGCTCACTCCGGCAAAGCGCGCGCTCGCGTCTGAGCGGCTGAAGTCCGCGTGGGCGCTGCTCTGCGCCTTTCCGGGGATACCCTGCATCTACTACGGCGACGAGGCTGGCATGGAGGGCGGACGCGATCCGTTCAACCGTATGCCCTTTGTCACTGAGCGTGCGGATCTCGGGCTGACGCATTTCTATCGCCGCATCGGAGCGATACGCGCGTCTGAGACAGCTTTGACGCGCGGCGATCTCAGGTTTATCGAGACCGGAGACCGTGGTCAGCTGCTGTTTATCCGCGAATTTGACGACGAAGCGATCGCCGTCGCTGCCAATCTGACTGTCAGAAGCTGGGAGATAGAATTCGAAAGAACCCCTGTCCGTCTGCTCGGAGAGGGCGAGACCTCGCCGATCTCCGCCGTAGCGCCCATGAGCGTGGAGTATTTTAAGCTGTGATTTCGACATAATGAACAATTACTATGCTTTGTAATTGTAATGTTCAACGAAAATCAAAAAAGTTTCAAAATCATCTTCAAATTCACTGAAGTTTGTGATATAATTATATCAGCAGAAAAATGTTGTCAGCCGGATCACGGCTCTGACGACGTCAAGACGCAAATATGTTATACAGCAAAACCGCTGTGAAAGGAATGATCATATATTATGAAAATGCGCGTGCTTTACTCTACCAGCAAGGGAAAGATCAAAACGATCGCTTCGATGATCACCGACAATTACGCTACCGAAAAGGTCAACTGCATGGACAAGGTTCCTCCGGCTTACTCCTGCGACAAGGAGAGACTCGTCGTCATGCTCTGCTCGGTTTCCAAGGATCCCGACAACGCGCTGATCCTTTTCTGCAAGGAGCTCACCAAGGCGAGAGCCGCTAACGTCGCGTTCATCATCGACGGCCCCGCCGAGGGCGCTAAGGTGCTTATCGACGCGGTCAAGGGCGCCGGAGCTAACGTCATCGACGACGTGCTCTACATAAAAGGCGGGCTTCCGTTCCTCAAGGGCGTTAAGGACGAGGAGAAGAAGCAGGTCACCGACTGGATGGATAAGGTAATGGCAAATCTCGCCTAAACCTAAAAATGTTATACTGCGCTGCTTTTCGCGATTGCGATCGGCAGCGCAGTATCTCTGTAAAGGCATTTTTGTGAAAAGTGAGGAAAATTATCATGCTTGAAAACGCAAAATGGATCTCCGGCAGCGATATTAAGGGCTGTCCGGAATTTCTGAGAGAATTTTCAGCCGCAAAGCCGGTCGCGTCGGCTAAGCTGACCATAACCGCGCTCGGAGTCTATGCCGCTTATCTCAACGGCAGACGGGTAGGGAATTTCCATCTCGCTCCCGGATGGACGGTATATCGCAAGCGCGTTCAGGTTCAGGAATACGATATCACAGATCTGCTCGAAGCCGGAAACAGACTCTCGGTAACGCTCGGCAGCGGCTGGTATTCGGGTTCAATCGCGCGCGAAGCCGTCAAGCCGGACACCCATCCGGCGCTCATCTGCGAACTGACGATCGTATATACCGACGGCAGCTGTGAGGTCATAGTCACCGACGAGAGCTGGTCTGTCCGTGAGAGCCGCACGACCTATGCCGACATCTACAACGGCGAATACTGCGACGCGCGCATTGACGCTGAGCCTCAGCCGGTCGAAGTCCGCGAGCTTCCACACTCGCTACTTATCCCGCAGGAGGGTGAGCAGATCGTCACGATGGAGGAGCTTGCTCCGGTCAGCAGCTTTACGACGCCGAAGGGCGAAAGAGTGCTCGATTTCGGTCAGGAGATCACCGGCTTTGTCAGAATCACTCTCGACGCAAAATCCGGCGATAAGATCAGTCTCTCCTGCGCCGAAATGCTCGACCGCGACGGCAATTTCTACAACGAGAACTACCGCGCCGCCGGAAGCAAAATGGAATACATCTGCCGCGACGGAGTTCAGAGCTGGGAGCCGGAGTTTAGCTTCTACGGCTTCAGATACATCCGCGTCGAGGGCGTCGAGCCGAAGCCCGACGATTTCCGCGCGGTCGTGCTCTGTTCCGATATGAAGCGCACCGGACGGCTGACCTCGGGCGTGAAGAAGCTGAACCGGCTCTTTTCGAACATCGTCTGGGGACAGAAGGGCAACTTTGTCGACATACCGACCGACTGTCCGCAGCGCGACGAAAGACTCGGCTGGACAGGCGACGCGCAGGTTTTCATCAACACAGCCTGCTATCAGTTCGACGCAAAGAAGTTCTTTACAAAGTGGCTTGACGACGTGAAGCTCGAGCAGCGTGCGAACGGAGCTATCCCGATCGTCATTCCCGCTCCGTGGATAGATCCGGAAAACCAGAATGTCAAGGCAAGCACCGCATGGGGCGACACGGCTACCGTCTGCCCGTGGCAGATTTATCGCCATTACGGCGACAAGGAGCTGCTGCGTTCGCATTATGATATGATGAAAAAGTGGATCGGTTACATGACAAGCGTGACCGATACGCCCTATCTCTGGACGGGCTATGAGAAAAAGCAGCAGCACTACGGCGACTGGCTCGGACTCGACGCGCCGGAGGGCTCATATATCGGAAGCTCGGACAAGGATTTCATAGCGTCGGCGTTCTACTATTATTCGACCGGACTGACCATCGCGGCCGGAAAGGAGCTCGGCGAGGACGTCAGCGAGCTCGAGACACTCCACGACAACATCAGAAAGGCGTTCAGAGAGCGTTTCTCCGAGTACAGAACTCAGACCGAGCACGTGCTCGCGATCTATTTTGACCTCGCGCCCGACAAGAATGCTGCGGCTGAGTCGCTTGCAAGACTGATTCACGAGAACGGCGACCGTCTGACCACCGGATTTGTCGGAACGCCCTACCTGCTCTACGCGCTGTCGCAGAACGGTCAGACCGAGCTTGCCTACACGCTGCTGCTGCAGGATAAATTCCCGTCGTGGCTCTACTCGGTCGATCAGGGCGCGACCACGATCTGGGAGCACTGGGACGGCAGAAAGCCCGACGGCAGCTTCTGGAGCAAAGATATGAACTCCTTCAACCACTACGCCTACGGCTCGGTCGCGGGCTGGGTGTTCGAGGAAGCGGCAGGCATCACGCCGCTCGAGCCGGGCTTTGCGAAGCTCCGCGTCGCGCCGAAGCCAGACGAGCGTCTCGGAGAGCTCCGCGCCGAGTATGAGACTGCATACGGCAAGATCTCGTCCTACTGGTGCTATGAGGGCGACAGAGTGCGCTATGAGATCACGACTCCGGTCGATGCGGAGATAGTGATCGACGGAAAAGCTCACCGCGTTCCGGCTGGAAGCTATCTGTTCTGAATATAATACAAGCGCCCGGGCAAAAGCTCGGGCGCTTGACTTTTATTTGGACTTGGGATCCTTGCTTTCCTCGGCGGGAGCGGAGCTGCCGTCCTTGAGGAACTTGTCCTTTTTCTTAAGGCTGAATTTGTTCTCCTTGCCCTGCATCAGGCGCTTGATGTTCTCGCGGTGCAGCCATATTACGAGCGCCGCGTTCAGAAGCGAGACTATCGCCGGAACCGCGCCCTCCGACATCCCTCCGTGAGTGTATGGATAGAGCCGATTCAGCATCAGCGGATAGAGCAGCATACCGACAATCGAGCCGAGGGACAGGAACTTCGTCGTCGCGACGAGTATCACGAATATCGCAAACAGCACGAGGAACGCCAGCCAGTCAAGGCAGAGTATCGTCACAGCGGTAACGACAATTCCCTTGCCGCCCTTGAAGCCGTAGTAAGCCGGGAAGGAGTGTCCGAGCACGCAGCAGAAGCCGGCTATGTAGGCTCCCGCCTCGCCGCAGAGCAGCGTTCCGATCATAACCGAGACGGCAGCCTTTGCCGCGTCTCCGAGCAGCGTAAAGGCTGCGGCGGATTTACCGTAGGTGCGGAGCATATTCGTCATTCCGCCGTTGCCGCTTCCGTAGCGGCGGATATCGTCGTGAAACTTGTACTTTGAGATGATCACCGCAAAGTTGAGGCTTCCGAGAAAATAGGCTATTATTCCGCCTACGACGCAGAGCAGTGCCGCGAGCGCAATCGGTATTCCATGTCCGCTGTCGGAAATGAGCATCGGGACGAGACCGTTTATTCGGATAAGATCAAAATCAGACATCTTTATCTCCTTTTTGACGGATTATTATTTTTATCGGCGTTCCGCGGAAGCCAAAGACCTCGCGGAGCTGATTTTCAATATAGCGCTGATAAGAGAAATGGAAAAGCTCCGCGTCGTTGCAGAAGATTACAAATGTCGGCGGCTTTGCCGAGATCTGGGTCATGTAGTAGATTTTGAGCCGTCTGCCCTTGTCGGACGGCGGCTGGACTCTCGCGGTTGCGTCGTTCAGCACGTCGTTGAGCATACCGGTCGAGATGCGCGTGCAGTTCTGGTTGTAGACGTAGTTTATAAGCTCGAACAGCTTGACCACACGCTGCCCGGTCTTTGCCGAGACGTAGAGCGTCGGCGCGTAGAGCATATAGGACAGCGAATTGTAGATTTTCTTGTCGTACTCGACGGTGTTCTTCTCGTCGGTCTCGACCGTATCCCACTTGTTGACGCAGATTATCGAAGCCTTGCCCGCCTCGTGAGCGATTCCGGCGATCTTCTCGTCCTGCTCGGTCACGCCCTCCTTGGCGTCGATCATAATGACGCAGACGTCGGCGCGCTCGACCGCCATTTTGGCGCGGAGCACGCTGAATTTTTCTATCCGATCCTCGATTTTGCTCTGACGGCGGATTCCGGCGGTGTCGATGAAGACATATTTTCCGAACTCGTTCTCGACTCTCGTATCGACCGCGTCGCGGGTCGTTCCGGCGATGTCCGAGACGATGAGCCGCTCCTCGCCGAGTATTTTATTGATTATCGAGCTCTTTCCGGCGTTGGGCTTGCCGATGACGGCGACCTTGATAACGTCGCTGTCGTCCTCCTTTTCCTCGTCTGCCGGGCAGATCTCGAGCACCCGGTCCAAAAGATCGCCCGAGCCGGTTCCGTGAAGCGACGACAGCGGTATCGGATCGCCGTCGAAGCCGAGCTCGTAGAACTCGTAGTATTCCATCGGCAGCGCGCCGATAGAGTCGACCTTGTTGACGACGAGGATCACCGGTTTGCGGGATTTTATCAGCATCGTCGCGATATCGCGGTCGGCGGCGGTCAGTCCGACGGTCACGTCGACCATGAAGACTATCACGTCGGCGGAGGCTACGGCGACCTCAGCCTGATTTTTCATCTGCTTGAGTATCGGGTCGTCGGATTTCGGCTCGATTCCTCCGGTATCGACGAGCATCATCGCGCGTCCGTTCCACTCGATCTCGTAGTAGATACGGTCGCGGGTGACGCCCGGAGTATCCTCCACGATCGAGATGCGTTCGCCCGCGAGCTTATTGAAAAGTGTGCTCTTGCCGACGTTGGGACGTCCGACAATCGCGATTACGGGTTTTGACATTTGATCTTCCTTTCTAATCTGACAGCGGCTCAGTAAAGCAGCTTTGACACAAAGTCCTGACCGGTCGATTCGGTCGGGACGATCTCGACGCCGAGCTTTTCCGAAAGCTCATCGAGCGTCATGTCGTCTAAAAATACCGGCTCGTCGGCTTTGAGCATCACCTTTGGTATCAGCAGCCGCTCTCCGAGCTCTTTTCCGGCGAGCTGAGCGGCGAGGTCGCGCCCGGTTATCAGTCCGGCGACGGTGATATTATGCCCGAAAAAGTCGTTCCTTATCGGATAGACCTCGCAGGCAAGGGTCGGAACAAGGCTCCTCAGCCGCTCGGCGAGGGATTTTATAAAGCCGAAAGCGGCGTATCCGGTCGCAATCGAGACACGGCGCTCCTTTGCGAGATCGTACTCGTCGAGGAAATCCAGCTCATCGTCGAACTCGGTCTGCATCGAGCGTATCATGCCGACGCCGTTCTCGAGCTGCGGATAGCCCTCGTAGTAGTCCTCGCCGGGCAGGTCGCGTCCGCATTTAATATACATCTCGTCGGCGCAGTAAAAGAGCCGCGATCCGTATTTTTCAAGACATTCAGCGGCGAAGCTGTCGACCATGTCGATGACCCCTGCGGTCTCCTCGGGCGTGAAGGGCTCGAGCGGGTAGAGTCCCTCCCGGTGATCGGTGATCCCCGCCGGAACTATCGAAACTCCCGAGAGGTGCGGCACGAGCCCTGTCAGGTCGCGCATCGAGCGCAATAGCTCCTCGCCGTCGTTCAGCCCCTTGCAGAGGACGATCTGACAGTTCAGCTCGATCCCGGCGTCGGCAAAGCGCCTGAGATAGGCGAGCACCTCTCCCGAACGCTTGTTCTTCATCATTCTGACGCGCAGCTCGGGATTCGTAGTGTGAACCGAGACGTTTATCGGCGAGGTTTTCATCTCGCAGATCCGGTCGACGTCGGCGTCGCCGAGATTCGTCAGCGTGATATAGTTGCCCATCAGAAACGAGAGCCGCGAGTCGTCGTCCTTGAAGTAGAGCGTGTCGCGCATACCGCGCGGGAGCTGGTCGATGAAGCAGAAGACGCATTTGTTGCGGCAGGACTGCTTGCAGTCCATCAGATAGGTCTCAAATTCCAGCCCGATGTCGGCGTATTCGTCCTTTTTTATCCTGACGTCGAAAAGCTCGGGTCCGCGGTGGATTTTCAGCGTGATATTCCGCTCGGCGAGCCGGAAGCGGTAGTCGAGCACATCGTTTATGTCGTGGCCGTTGATCGAGATGAGTATATCTCCGGGCAGGAGCTTGTGTCGGTCGGCGGGAGAGCCTTTTTCGACTCCGGTAACAGTTACCATTCGGGTGAGTTCCTTCTTTGATTTCAGATTTTGACAAATTGCGGCTCGTGTCCCATCGCGGGCAGGAGCTTTTCAAACAGATCGGCTGTCCTTATTCTGAGACTCGTGGTGTTGATGCAGGGATGACAGCCGAAATATTCCTCCTTCGCGAGGTCGGAGTCGACGAGCAGCTCCACATTCCCGTCATGGTCGTTCATCAGTCCGAGGACGCTGACCGAGCCGGGCGTGAGGTCGAGATATTCCTCCATCTTCTCGGGCGAGCCGAAGGACAGCCGCGTCGAGCCGATCTCCCGGGCGAGCTCCCGGGTCACGAGCTGCTTATGTCCCGGCAGCATGAGCATATAATACCTGTCGCGCTTCGAGTTCGTGAGAAACAGATTCTTGCAGATATGGATCCCGAGCAGTCCGACAAGCTCGTCGCAGCCGTCGATTGTGGCTATCGCGTCGTGGTCGATGCGCTCGAATTGTACTCCGAGACGTTCTAAAAGGTCGTAGCAGCGCTCCTCTTTCGGGATCCTCTTGTCGGAGGGACGAGAGCGGTAGATGGTTTTATCTATGAACATTACCGGTTTTCCTTTGAGCTTGGCTCTGCGTTCCCCGGGCGGCAGAAATAGACTATCGCGGCGGTTATCGCTCCTCCGCAGAGCACGTCGGACAGGTAGTGCGCCCCGACGAGCACTCTCGACAGCGCTACAATTATCACCCAGAGCGTCAGCGCGGCATAGACGAGGGGCTTGTACTTTCTTTTACTCTCCGGCAGCAGACGCAGATAGTAGGTCAGCGTGAAGATCACCGTCGCGTTCGCAGTATGCCCCGACGGGAATGAAAAATACCCGGTGTATCCGTTCGGATGCCAGAACGGCGTGAAATCGCTGAAGCTCTCGAGCTGTCTGAATCTCACCCGTCCCCAGCAGAGCTTGAACGCCCAGATTATTATGAGCGTCAGAGCCGCCGCGAGCACACAGTGAGCCGCGATCTTCAGAAATCTTTCAAGCCGCTCCGAGCTGACGCCAAAGGAGATCACGAGCAGCAGAGCAGAGATCAGCGCGGTGATCAGCAGCGTGAGGAACAGCTCGGATGCGCTCCCGATGAAGCCGCGCCCGAGATCGGCTCTCCAGTCCCGGATATAATCAAAGGTCGCGCTGACGGTGTAGTAGATGGTTCCGACCATTCCGACTATCGACAGCGCCGCGAGCACAAGCTCCCGTCTGCCGTGTTCGCGCCTTTTCAGAAAGCAGGCGGCGATCAGCGAGAAGTTGAACGACGTAAAGAGTATCGCCGGCGGCTCTCCGGCGATCTCGAGGATCCGTCCGGGAACCGACATCGGGTCGGCGAATCTGAGCGATATATTAAGGTCGCTGAACCCCGCTAAAACGAGCGCCGCGAGCCAGAGCAGAGCCACGGGTATGAAAATGCGCAGTTGCTTTGTTTTCATTAGCTTAAACAACGCGAACAGAGCGCCGGCAGAGGTACTCTGTTCGCTTTTATGATATCCGTTTCGGACAGCTCGACTCAGAGTCCGAGAACTGCCGCGCCGATGATTCCGGCGTCGTTGCCGAGCTCGGCAATCTTGAGCTCGGTGGGCTTGATAGCCTCGTTGCCGTAGGTCTCCTGCTTGATGATCTCCTTCAGGGGATCGGTGAGGTAGTTCTTCTCGTTGCAGATACCGCCGCCGATGACGAGGATCTCGGGCTGGAAGATGTTGATGATGTTCGAAAGTCCGCAGCCGAGGTAGGAGATATACATATCGACGACTTCCTTAGCTGGAGCGTCGCCCTTCTTCATGCAGGCGAACGCGGTCTTGCCGCTGACCTTGCCCTCGGTCTCGACATATTCGGTCATGAGGGTCTTGATTCCCTTGGCCTCGCACTCGGCTAACTTTTCCTTGGTCATGTTGATAAGACCGGTAGCCGACGAATAAGCCTCCCAGCAGCCCTTGCGTCCGCAGGAGCACTGGCGTCCGTTGTGCTCGATGACGATGTGACCGAGCTCCGCTCCGGCATAGTTGAAGCCCGAGTAGATCTTGTGGTCGATGATGATACCTCCGCCGACTCCGGTGCCGAGAGTGATCATAACAGCGTCAGCAACGCCCTTAGCCGCGCCGGCGACAGCCTCGCCTTTAGCGGCGGCGTTGGCGTCGTTTTCGACGAGAACCTTCTTGACCGGGATGAACTTCTTGAGGGTGTCTGCGATCGGGAAAACGCGGAAAGGCAGATTGTTTGCGTAGACAACGACTCCCTTGACAGGGTCGATAGCTCCGGGAGACGCGATTCCGACATACTCGATGTCGTTGAAGTTAAGTCCCGCGTCAGCGACGAGCTTTGCGCAGAGCGCGCCCATGTCCTTGATGATTTCCTCAGCGGTGCGTCCGGCGACGTTCGTCGGAACGCTGCCCTTTGCGATGATTTTGTATTCGGAGTCAACAATTCCCGCGGCGATATTGGTTCCGCCGAGGTCAACGCCTATATAGTACATAATTTTTACCTCACATGATTTATTTTAGGAGCGTTCGCATCCAGATATTATTATAAGGTATTTTTGCCCGAATGTCAAGTATTTTGCGGAGAGTTAATAAATAATTATTAGAAATTTACTTGACAAAGCGCCGTCCCGGAGTTAAAATATAAAAAGCATGGTTTGCCGCCGCATTTTCATCGGCAGCGGCATATAATAAACGGAGGAATGACAAATGAAGCTCGGCGAAATTTTCAAAAACGGTCTTATTCTCCAGGCGGGAAAGCCGATACGGATTTTCGGCGAATCGGATAGAGAAGTAAGGCTCACATTCGCGGGGACAGAGAGGATCGCTCCCGGCGGGAAATGGACTGTCGAATTTCCAGCGATGGAGTACGGCGGTCCGTACATACTGACCGCTTCGGGCGACGGCGAGGAGCTGACTGTCGGCGATATCTATGTCGGAGAGGTCGTGCTCTTTTCGGGTCAGTCGAATATTCAGTTCCGTATGAGCGAGGCTGTCACTCCCGACGAATTTATTGCCGACGACGATATGCTCCGGATTTTCGTTTCGGAAAGACCCGAGGAAGGCGAGCCGCTTAATCCGTCCGACGGCTGGATAAAGGCTTCGCGCGAGACGATCGGAAAGTGGTCGGCGCTCGCCTATCTGACCGGCTTCGAGCTGAGAAAGAAAGGTATCCCGGCGGTCGGCGTCGTAGCCTGCTCGCAGGGCGCATCGGTCATCCAGAGCTGGATCGACGACAAGATCATCGTTGGCAGCGAGCTTGACCTCCCCGACGAAAAGCGTCACCGGGACAGCAAGGACCCTACCTACTCAAAGTGGAACGCTCCGGGTATGCTCTATCACTTCATGCTTGAAAGGCTGACGCCGTTCTCGTTCGGGCGGGTGGTCTGGTATCAGGGCGAGAGCAACGCATCGGTTTTCGAGGGCGAGATCTACGACAGGCTGCTCGCCATGATGATCGGGAACTGGAGAAAATCCTTCGCCGACGATAGTCTCGGCTTTATTATCGTACAGATCGCCGACTTTATCCACACCGGCGACAAGAACGGCTGGAAAGCGGTTCAGGCGGCTCAGCTCCGGGCTCAGGACGAAATTCCGGGCGTAAGGACTGTCGTCAGCGCCGATATCTGCGAGAACGACATGATCCATCCCGTCACAAAATGGAAGCTCGCCAAGCGAATCTCAGAAATAATTTAATGAAACGAGGTAATTTCAGATGAAAGTTCTGCTTATCAACGGCAGCCCGCATGAAAAGGGCTGCACCTACACCGCGCTCGCCGAGGTCGCCACCGAGCTTGCGAAAAAGGGCGTGGACAGCGAGATCTTCTGGCTCGGAACCGAGCCGATGCGCTCCTGCGTCGGCTGCGGAGGCTGTCGGAGTGGCAAGGGCTGCGTATTCAGCCTTAAGACTCCCGACAAGGTCTCCGAGTGCCGCGAAAAGTTAGCCGGGATCGACGGCATAATCGTCGGCTCTCCGGTTCACTACGCCGGAGCTTCGGGACAGGTCACGTCATTCCTCGGAAGATTGTTCTACTCGAGCTCGGCGCTGCTTCAGGGCAAGCCCGCGTCGGCGGTCGTTTCCTGCCGCAGAGGCGGCGCAAGCTCGGCTTACGAGCAGCTCTGCAAATATTTCCAGATGAGCAATATGCCGGTCGTGACCTCGCAGTACTGGAATCAGGTTCACGGCAATACTCCCGAGGAGGTTCTCCGCGACGAGGAGGGTCTCCAGACCATGCGCACGCTCGCCGACAATATGGCGTGGCTGCTCGCTTCGATAAAGTCGGCGGATATCCCGCTCCCCGATCGCGAGCCGAGACTAAGAACAAATTTCATCCGCTAGCAGGCGGGGAGCCCCCGCGGGCATAGTCAAGGTTTATCCCTGCGC